>JAAXUP010000177.1 GCA_013335935.1 Eubacteriaceae bacterium
CAGCTATCGCCTGCTGCTTCAGGGGTTGTTGGCGGAGCTGTTGCCGGGCGTCGCGGTGACCAACGAGCCGCAGCGGATCGATTGCGGCGCCCCGGACTTCATCCTGACCCGCAAGGGGGTGCCGGTTGGCTACATCGAGGCGAAGTCTCTAACCTATTTTTAAATATTACTTTAACGACAAAGAATAAAAATGTGAATAATTTTTGTTTGAATTTACATCCCATTCTGTATTTTAGGTTAAAGGGTAACCTAAGAAAGGCTTTTCAACTTAATTTATACAGACATGACTGTTTCGGCTGAATCTGCTCTTGATATTTTAACACCTTACATCGAGACATTTCAGAATGGTATTTTGGCTGGATTTCACGAATACACTGAACAGTACGGACATCTTCGCCATAAGCATTCGGCTCATGCCAGAGCAATTATCATACATGATCACATTTTACACTACCTTAAATCTGCATTTTCTGGTGTTGATGGGGTTAGGTGTTTCAAACATAATGGGCTTGACCTAATTGGTATTGATTCCAATTTATTTATTCGTGTAAAAAAAATGAATAACAATATGCACACGAGTAATATTCCGACAAGACAATCCGTAAATTTTTCAGGCCAGTTGAGTTTTGAGGGATTTTCTAATATTATAACCAATATAAATCTTGGTTATATACCTAATGATGTATGGACACAACCTAAACGCATTTTAATCACTTGTCCAAATGGAAATACATTAATTACTTGGTATTTAGATATCACAAAGCATACACCTAATACAATTCTTCTTGATCTGCCTAACGCAGCTCAGGAAACAATTGTCAAAAAACGCATCAAAGCAAAAATACCAAAAAATCAAACTGGATCATAAGGTTCCTGCTATTTAATAAGAAGTACTAAAATAAGGAGGGGCTAAACAATGGGCGAAGTTAATCCAGAAATGGTGATTATAGCAAGAGAATCACGAGGCTATTCGCAAAGTGCGTTAGCTCAAGAATTGGGAATTCCTCAAGGAAAGTTATCAAAAATTGAAACTGGGACGATTAAAACACCAAATGATGTTTTATCAAACCTCACTGCAACACTCAGCTATCCTGAAGAATTTTTCTTTCAAAGAGGAAGAATATATCCGGGGATCAGCTATCACAGAAAGAGAAAATCAATTGCTCAAAAAGAACTTTATTATATTGATGCAAATACGAATATCAGAAGGATGCATTTTGAGAAATTGATTAAAAATATTGAGTACCCTGATATAAAAATCCCAAAATTACGGATAGATGAAGAGAATATGAGTGCAGAGAATATCGCTCTTGCTGTTCGCCGATTATGGCTGATGCCTAAAGGGCCTGCTGACAATATTACTGACTACATTGAAAATGCTGGGTGCATTATTATTCATTGTGATTTCGGAACCAGAATGATGGATGGACTTAGTATTTGTTCTCCTGCCATGCCTCCGATGATGTTTATAAATAAAAATCTAACTGGTGACCGGCTCCGTTTTACTATTGCACATGAACTTGGACACATCGTGATGCATGATTATCCAACGCTAACGATGGAAGATGAAGCAAACAAATTTGCAGCTGAGTTTCTTATGCCTGAAAATGATATTTATTACGAGCTTGAGAATATAACAATAGATCGATTAGTTAGTCTCAAAATTAGATGGAAAGTATCGATGCAGGCCCTTTTGTACCGAGCAGCCTCTCTTGAGACAATTACAGAGAGAAGTAAGCAGTATTTGTGGATGAGAATGGGGCAATCTGGTTACAGAACCCATGAGCCAATAGAAATTGAACTGGAAAAGCCGTCTTTATACAAAGAAATAATAGATACATACTTAGATTCGATGGATTACACTTTAGATGACCTTTGTCAATTACTTTGTATCCATGAAGATGAATTTCACAAGATGTATTCTGAAACATCAGGGTTAAGATTAATAAAAAAAAGCAATGATCATAAATATAATTAAGACATGTACTTATTAACAAAAAAAGGAGATGATATATATGAAAAAATAATACATATTATAAAATCAAATGGGAAACTGTGTTATGTGTATCAATAACGCAACGGGGGTCGTTGCACCGACCCCCGTTGTGTAATACTAACACAATAATTTATTGTTAGTATTAAAAGGAAAACTAATATGGAAAACAAAGAATCAAATAACGGTATGATAGAAGTATATACTCGTTATATCACCAGAAACGGAAAACGTATTTACCCAAAAAACGCTAAATATTTTCACTTTTGGGTAAAACCAAGAAAGTAATGTTCAGAAGACTTTAATTTAATGGTTTAATCTTAAAAAGCAAAGCCTAAGAATTAATTCATCTGTAAGTTGTTTTAATTTTAAACTTTATTTGTGCTTATCCCCTGTTTTTTTTACGGGGGTTTTTCTTTTTTTCCTGTGTTCAGCTGTAAACCATCATTTCAAATCAATTTATTCTACAATTTCTATTTTTGAATACCTTCCTTATTTTCAACATAATACGCTTAATATTCGCAATCCATCTTACAACAATTCCTGCTGACTCCTTCCTCATGCGCACAAATACTTGAGGCGAAGCTAAACCCCCTTCTTCTTCAGTTGAAAGATGGAGCAGTCAATCGATGTAGGGCCAAACCTCAATCAGTCAATTGTCGATCAAATCGCCAACGGGCTTGGGTTGACCTTCACGCCGGAAAAGGAGGAAACTCCCGGCACGTTCGCGCCGATTGATCTGCTCGACTACATTTACGCCGTGCTGCACTCCCCTTCGTATCGAAAACAATTTCAAGAGTTTCTGAAGATCGACTTCCCGCGCATTCCGTATCCCGCTGACCAGCAAGCCTTCTGGAAGCTCGTCGAACTCGGCGGCGAGTTGCGGCAACTCCATCTGCTCGAAAGCCCGCTGCTCGACCGTGCAGGAACGACCTATCCCGTTGCAGGAAGCAATCTTGTCGAGAAGGTTCACTACGAAAACGGCAAAGTGTTCATCAACGAAACGCAAT
>JAAXUP010000090.1 GCA_013335935.1 Eubacteriaceae bacterium
TCGTGTCGTTAGGTACCGTCACGATAATGGTAACCGGTACGGTGGGTTTCGGTGTCACTCCCGCGATGGTCAAGGTCAGGGTATAGGTGCCTGCCGGGAGAAGACTTGGGGTACCTGCGGGGATGGTGATCACGGCATTACCTGAAGTGAAGGCTGGTGTGCCGCTGTAGATGGAAGTTGCGCCGTTAGCTGCGGTGACGGTGTTGTTACCGCTTAACAGATTGCCGTAAACGTCTCTGGCACCGGTGATGCTGATGTCAAAGGCTGCGCCGGATTCCTTGTTTCCCGGTACGGAAAGGGCTGCGCTGGCTGCACTCAGATCTGTCAGGGTATTGGTGACGGCTCGCCCCGTGAAGTTGGCGACTTCTGTTCCGTTGGTCAGGTTGTTTGTGCCGGTTTTGGTGTAACTGAGGGTGATGGTTTCCCCATAGGCGATTTTAGCACTGAGCGTCAGGGTAACGCTGGTTCCAGAAATGGCTGCCCCTGTGACGGTGGGACTGGTGGCCGCTCCGCTTATGGAGAAGGCGTCAGGATCGGCCAGGGTTCCTGTCAAAGGACTGCTCATAATCAGCAGGATATGGGTAGCATCAACGGTTGCCGCACTGCTCACGGTGGGGGCAGGTGAGGTTACAAAAATGGTTACCGGTACGGCAGGTTTCGGTGTCACTCCCGCGATGGTCAAGGTCAGGGTGTAGGTGCCTGCCGGGAGAAGACTTGGGGTACCTGCGGGGATGGTGATCACGGCATTACCTGAAGTGAAGGCTGGAGTGCCGCTGTAGATGGAAGCTGCACCGTTTGCTGCGGTGACGGCTTTGTTACCGCTTAACAGATTCCCGTAAACGTCTCTGGCACCGGTGATGCTGATGTCAAAGGCTGCGCCGGATTCCTTGTTTCCCGGTACGGACAGGGTTGCGCTGGCTGCACTCAGATTCGTCAGAGTATTGGTGACGGCTCGCCCCGTGAAGTTGGCGACTTCTGTTCCGTTGGTCAGGTTGTTTGTGCCGGTTTTGGTATAACTGAGGGTAATGGTTTCCCCATAGGCAATTTTAGAACTGAGCGTCAGGGTAACGCTGGTTCCAGAAACGGCTGCCCCTGTGACAGTGGGGTTGGTGGCGGCTCCGCTTACAGAGAAGGCGTCAGGAGCTGCCAGAGTTCCCGTCAAAGGGCTGCTCATGGTCAGCAGGATATGGGTGGCATCGAGAGTTGCCGCACTGCTCACGGTGGGAGCAGGTGAGGTTACAAAAATGGTTACCGGTACGGTGGGTTTCGGTGTCACTCCCGCGATGGTCAAGGTCAGGGTGTAGGTGCCTGCCGGGAGAAGACTTGGGGTACCTGCGGGGATGGTGATCACGGCATTACCTGAAGTGAAGGCTGGAGTGCCGCTGTAGATGGAAGTCCCGCCGTTTGCTGCGGTGACGGCCTTGCTACCGCTTAACAGATTCCCGTAAACGTCTCTGGCACCGGTGATGCTGATGTCAAAGGCTGCGCCGGATTCCTTGTTTCCAGGCACGGAAAGGGTTGCACTGGCTGTGCTTAGATCCAGGAGCATGTTGGTGACGGCTCGTCCGGTGAAGTTTGAAAGGATTCCTCCGTCTGTGGAAGTGATGGTTCCCGCCGTGTAGTCCAGGGTCACGACTTGTCCATAGAGGACAGGAGCCGACAAAGTCAGTTCTATCAGGGCTGGGTTCGTATTCAAAGCGGCTGTGAGGACGGGAACGATAGCACCTCCCGCATGCACGGTAAATTCGTCTTGCTTGCCGATTGGGTCAGTCATGGCTTTGTTGAAAGTCAGGATCACTTTTGTGCCATCCGTTGTTGTGGCTGCGCTTTGCAAAGTTACAGTCGGGATGACTCTGACCAACAGGCTGTCGGTTTTATTTCCATCTAAGGTTCGTACGGTTATGGTCGTCGTTCCTGCTTTAAGAGCAGTAACAATTCCCTTTGGGGTTACAGTCCCTATTGTGATGTCCGAGGATGTCCACACAACCCGTTTATTCGATGCATTCAATGGAAGTATGATGGCAGTCAGGGTAGAAGATGCACCTGCCGCCAGGGTAAGCTCCGCCACGTCAGGACTAATGCTGACTGATTGAACGGGCACAGGAGCAGGACGGGCGGAAAGAACCGGTGTATAAGAACTGAACATCATACAAATCGTTAGAAGAGTTACTAAAAGTTTTTTCATTAATGTACCTCCTTCCCATGGAAGTCCGCAGGGATTAGTTTAATCATCCCCTCAAATACAAAAACCGACCTTGTATGGTCGGTTACGCTATTTGCTCAATGGGAGGGGATAAGCGTCCAAATGCACCCTCACCTTCATCGCACCCAAATTTAAAATTATACTCATGTATTATTAATATACCCTTATTATGGATATTCAAAATTATATAATTCACTTTATGATACGAAAGTTTATATCATGACTTTATTTTGTCCTTACAAGTACGTTTTCTGCGGGACAAGGATAACCCCCCAAAACCGCTGATGATGGCAATATAAAAACCAAAGTCATACCACCACCCTGAATTAATAACTTCGTAGACTCTGACGCTTTTGTCAAACAATCCGATGATCAGTGAAACAGGCGCGATCCAGCCGTGCCAGATCCCCCAAAAGAATCCTGCAGGATTTTGAGAACTGTAGGTTCCGTCTCCGGGGATACATCCGGTCAGTGCAATTACTACTCCGATTATCAATATGGTAAATATCAGTATTTTCTTTTTCATCATTAAATCTCCTCGTCGTTTTTATATAGGAATGGTTATAGTTTTTATACCCAATATCCATTCTTTTTCACATGTGGTATAATCTATAACATATTTTGGGAGGAGGACGTGAAATGAAATATTCTATCGGTGAATTTGCGCAAATACTTGGCGTGACTGTGGATACCCTGAGATTATATGAGAAGCTGGGAATAATCAGTCCCATTAAAGACAGTAAAAACAACTACAGGGTTTTTAACGATCTGGATGCGAGAAATTTGCTTTTAAGCAGGTGGTACAGGAGCATGCAGATTCCTCTTCAGGAGGTAGCGATCCTTACGAAAAGTGCGTCTTTAGATGATATCGCCCACAAAATCAATGAAATACAGGTGAATCTGGAAGACGAAATAAAAAAGAGCACCATGCTTTTAAATAAAATCAAGGAAATAAAGGATGAAATCATGGGGATAGAGGCATCCCAGGGCAGGTGTGAAAAGAAGAGAATGCCTGGGATCTACAGGCTGAAGCAGACAAACCAGAACATCCTCATCGATGATGACTTTCTCAGAGGCATGTCCAACATCTGGATGAATATCCTGCCGTATTCCTTCTATTCTTTCAGAATCGAAAGAAATGAGCTCTTATCCGGTGAGGACTGTTTTGAATACAGCTGGGGACTTGCCATCTTTGAAGATGAAATCCAAAACTTTGATCTGGAAATCGATGAAAATGTGGAGTATCTCAGCCCGAAAAACTGCATAACCTCGGTGATCGCCCACCCCTATGATGAAAATATCATGCGGGATTCCCTGAAATTTATGCTGGATCATATCAAAGAACACAACTACTCCATAACCGGAGATATCATTGGAAGAATCCTACTGAAAGAAAAAATCAACGGAGTAAATATAACTTATTTGGAGGTTAACATCCCAATATAATATTTATTTAACAAACTTGTTGACCTTGGTGCTGCACCAAGGTATAGAATTCTAATCATAGCCTCAGAAAAGGCTGAAGAATAGAATAAAACAGGGGGAAAATCTAATGAGAATGAAAAACAAACTCAGCAAAATGTTAATTGTTTCACTTTGCATGCTGCTGATTGCATCCATGTTTGGGGGATGCTCCAAACAGTCAACGAATTCCTTTAAAGCAGGTACTTACACGGCAGAGGCCCAAGGCAAAAATGGACCAGTCAATGTAGAGGTTACCTTCAGCGCCACAGAGATTAAAGATATTAAAATTGTAAGCCAATCAGAAACAGCTGGTCTGGGAGACAAGGCTATGGAAAATATCAAAAATCAGATCATCGACGGTCAAACCTTAGATGTTGATACCGTAGCAGGAGCGACCTACTCCAGTGATGCCATACTAGCCGCAGTGGAAGACTGCGTAACTCAGGCAGGGGGAGATGCAGCCGCAATGAAAAATGGCGGTAAAAAACCAGGTGAAGGCAAAACGGAGAAACTCTCAACGGATGTTGTCGTCATCGGCGCTGGGGCTTCCGGTGTAACAGCTGCTGTAGCTGCGGGAGACGAGGGCGCTAAAGTAATTCTCCTGGAAAAAACAAGTACCATCGGGGGAGCAAGCAATTTGTCCTGGGCTGGAAAATTTGTAGATTCTTCTGCTGCCATTGAAGCAGGGTTAAAAGTCGACCAGGAAAAGATGATTTCCGACTGGGTGGAAAACTGTCATTGGAGAGTTGATTCAGCAGCCATCAGACAATATGTCGCCAAATCAGGAGAAACCTACGACTGGCTGGCTGAAAAAGGCTACACCACGCAATTTATCAATTTCTTTGGAGAGCAGCTTCATATGCTTCCTGCATATGAAACCCGGGAGGAACTGCTTAAAAAAATGCTGGCTGAATCCGTAGAAAAAAAAGGCGGCCAGGTGCTAACCGAAACAACCGCAAAAAAACTGATCACGGATAAAGCAGGACATGTTACGGGAGTAGTGGCTGAAAAAGCCGATGGAACCACTTTAGAAATAACTGCAAAAAATGTGATCATGGCAACAGGAGGTTATGCTGCCAATAAAGAAATGGTTAAAGAAAATTTCGGATTTGAAGGCGTAAATGGAGGACTTGGCCAAAACATTGGAGAAGGCTTGGAGATGGCCTGGGAAGCCGGCGCTAAGGTTCCGGACAATTTCGGAGGACAGATGCTTCACCAGACACTGGCAAGTGCAACGGAAAAATTAAAGACGCAGTATGAGCCCTTTGAAGCCAGCTACCCGCTTATGCTGACCTATCTTCCGAACTTCATGAACGTGGGCACTTCAGGAGCACGATTCAGAGACGAAGCGGCTACCCTTTCACCGGTGGCGGCTGCAAATACAAGCGCCTTCCAGGGAGCTTATCATTATGTGATCGTATCACAAGCCCAATTAGACCTTTTAATGGAAAAGGGAATGAACGGCGTAAAAGCTCCTAGCCTGCCGGGAATGCCTCCGGAATTTTATCTTGCCTGGGCTGATAAATTCACTTTGGACAACCCATGGAAGGATGCGGACAAAGTATTCGACGCCATGGTTAAAAACGGAGATGGGTTCAAAGGAAATACCCTTGAAGAATTGGCAAAAAATGCAGGAATGGATGAAGCTACCTTCGTTGAAACCTTCAAAAAATATGAGGAAGCCACAAAAACAGGAGTGGACACAGAATTTGGTAAAACGGCTTCCTTCCTGATTCCAAATGGCGATCAGGGACCTTACTATGCCATTAAGGCAGAAATCAACAACTTAGGATCCGTTGGAGGTTTGCTGGTAAATACAAAATTCCAGGTTCTTAATGATAAAAGACTTCCAATCGTCGGATTATATGCTGTTGGGTTGGAATCCGAAGGCGTGCTTTTCAATGATACTTATGTTGGAAATGGCGTAGGCATCGGATACGCCTTTACCTCAGGACGTCTTGGGGGAGAATACGCCGGAACAAACGCACTGAAATAAGAAATGAAATTACCTTCCCCCGGACCTCCGGGGGACTTTTTTTGTCTTTTTTTTGTCGATCCTCGCATTGTTAGATCCGCTGGGATTAGGTATAATATTAGAAATGGGCTAATGTAACCGTTTAATATCAATTCAGCTTGAGGAGGTTTATAATGAAGGAATATTTAGATAAATTGAATCTGTCAGATGAGGTCAGAAGCATACTCAGCAGCAGCAAAAAAGTAATATTTCCAAAATCAAGGGAGGAACTGGTGGAGCTTTCCTTTGGGGATGATAATCAAGACAGCTTTGACGTGGAATACCAGGTGGAAGGCCATGGAAAAATCATTGAGGCCAATGTGGTTCGCTGTAAAAACGGAGTTGTGGTCAATTATCCTGACGATTATATGCGCAGGCGTGATCCGGACTCACTTCTGGTAGCTGATATCAATGATACGGACAAGCCGAGATATGACGATATCTATAATAAGGATTTCGAACTTCTTCGAAATGCAAGCTTCAATTGGCTCAAAGAGCAGGACCTTATTGTATTGCCTTTCATGGCCGGAGGCAAGGAGTATGGCTATGACGCTCTTCTGGTAGCCCCTCTCAATGCGGCATTCTTTGCATGCGCTCTTGGGGATCTCCAGGGATTTTTAAATATCAGCTATCTTCCTGATGATTTTTCTCCAAAAGCGATCGTTTATCTTGCCCCAACTTTCAGGCATACTCATTTTGAAGGGAAACAGGTGGTCGTTCATAATCGTCTCGAAAATATGCATGAGGTTTTCTCCTATAATCTCTATCCAGGACCCAGCGCCAAAAAAGGAATTTACGGTGTTCTTCTGAATATCGGGGAAAAGGAAGGCTGGGTTACCGTACATGCTTCCACTGTAAAAGTGATCACCCCCTATGACAATGAAATTGTGATCATGCATGAGGGAGCATCTGGAGGGGGAAAAAGCGAAATGATCGAACCGGTGCACAAAGAACCGGACGGACGGATCGTTTTAGGGAAAAATCTGGTCACCGGAGAAAAAAATTATATGACCTTGTCGGAAACCTGCGATCTCCGTCCTGTCACCGACGATATGGCCCTTTGCCATCCTAAAATGCAGAATAAAAGCAATAAGCTTGTAGTAAAAGATGCCGAACAAGGCTGGTTTCTAAGGCTGGACAATATCAAGGAATACGGCACTGTTCCTGAGTATGAAAAGCTATTGATCCATCCATCAGAACCTTTGGTGTTTTTAAATATTCAGGGGGTTCCAAATGCGACCTGCCTTATTTGGGAACATACCCTTGACTCCAATGGAAAACCCTGCTCCAATCCCAGGGTGATCCTCCCGAGACATCTTGTTCCCCATATCTTTGATGAACCTGTGGAGGTGGATGTCCGAAGTTTTGGTGTCAGGACACCCCCGTGTACCAAGGAAAATCCTTCTTACGGGATCATCGGTCTGTTTCATATCCTTCCACCGGCACTGGCCTGGTTATGGAGGCTTGTTGCGCCAAGAGGGCATAATAACCCAAGCATTATTGCCACAAAAGGGATGACAAGCGAAGGCGTTGGTTCCTACTGGCCTTTTGCCACCGGAAAAATGGTCGAGCAGGCCAATTTACTCCTGAAGCAAATCATTCAATCTCCAAGCACAAGATATGTGTTGATTCCAAATCAGCATATTGGGGCTTATCAGGTAGGCTTTATGCCGCAGTGGGTAGCAAGAGAATATATTGCCAGAAGAGGCAGCGCAAATTTCAAACCGGAGTACCTGAAGGAAGCGCGCTCCACCCTTTTGGGATTTTGCCTGGACTCCCTGAAGGTGGATGGACAGTATATCCGGAAAGTCTTTTTACAGCCTGAAATGCAGTCGGAGGTTGGTTTGGAAGGCTATGACCTGGGAGCTGAGATCCTGGCGGCCTTCTTCCGGAAAGAACTGAAGAAATTCAACACCGCAGAACTGGATCCTCTAGGCAGTGAAATCATTGAATGCTTCTACAGGGACGGAACCCTGGAAGAATATATGGAGCTCATACCCATGAGGTATTGACAAGAAAAGCACCTCCAGCCATCAGGCTGGAGGTGCTTAAATATGTGCATATATTTCCAATGGCCATTGACATTTGAACAAGTTAAATATAATATTAAAGTGATATCATAAACATATCAAATAAAACCCATTTTGGAAGGGAGTTTTTACAATGTCAGAGTCAGTCAAAGGAAGCAGCAGAGAAGTGCATTATGAAGAGCTGAAAGCAGGATCCGTAAGCGGTATGGCTGTGTTGATCCTTAATATTTTGCTTATGATCGGAGCCCTTGGAGGACTTATCCTTGGAATCAATCTTGCAGCCAATGGATTTGGTCCTTTTGCAGGAGTTGTTCTCATCATTTGCAGCGGTTTATACCTCGCGATCGTAGGTCCGCTGCTATTTGTGGGATTGAAGATCCTAAAGCCCAATGAGGCACTTGTCCTCACCCTTT
>JAAXUP010000178.1 GCA_013335935.1 Eubacteriaceae bacterium
AGGTAGCTGTAAAAATACCGGTAATGGAGGCGATCACAAAAGCCGATTCAAGTGAAGAGACAGACAAGCAGGCAATAACTCAATACTTTACCTGTTCAGGCTCTGACAAGCGCATTGTCATCTTTGGGCACACTCACGAGGCAAAAATCATTCCCGGCCAGAATCTCAGGAAAGAAAAAACGATTTACGCCAATTCCGGGACATGGATTGATAAAAACAAATTTCCGACCAGAACGTTCGTAGTTATCACACCCGGGAAAAGCGGAGTTAATCAGGAATCTGTTGATCTCTACCAGTATTCTGAAAGTGGAGAAAGCGTGCTCCTGGCTCATGATGAGCTGACGAACTAAAGCAGGCAAGGTATTTATTTCAGGCGGCGGCCAATCATGAAGTTCAGCTCTTTATGATTGGCCGCCTGCTGTTTGATCGATCCGTTCGGGGTATTTTCATGCGAATAATCAGCGACGTAACCATTCTTCTCGCTACCGTTCTTTTCCTCTCCTTCGCCTGATAGCCTTCTATTCGCGATAGACCTTCGTTTTTCATGGACAAAATACCTCCCAACAGTGCAGCACTGAACCGCCTGCTCGATGCGACAGATACCAGCCTTACCCTGACGACTCATTCCTTTGCTGCGTCTGCGCTCGGGAAAAAATTCCTGATTGAGCTAACTCCTTGAATATTTACAACAAGAGGATCGCACCAGCATTCAAAATAGAGCATTGAAATTCAGGGAAGGCGGTCGAAAGCTTTAAAAACATCCTGAAGTCGTTTCTTTACATATATTTAGGAACTACTTCACTTAAAAAACAACGTCCCCAACTCCCAAGCCAACGTCAAATCAGTTAATCTAATAACTTGTCTTAATTAGCATAACTGAGCGGAATGAATGTTGTCCCACAATATTACCTGAAAGACACTTGCTGAACGACGAGACCGTGTCTCTAAACAGCTCACTAAGGCATCTATAAAAGGGAACATGACGAGGGTTACTTGACGGAATCCTCCGCCGCCATCTGCATTTGAAAATCAAAAGTAAATAAAGAAATCATGACCGTCCCTGCGTGCATCCATTCAGAACACGCTGGCACGGAGTTCATGAATTTCTTTAAAATATTTTTGCGCTAATCTTGAATAAAAAGAAGGTGCAACATAATGACAATAGGCCAAATGACCCAATAAAGACCGATATTCATCAGGTTTCAATTCACCCTTAGCATATAAACTCAATAATAGCCTAATATGATCTTTTTGTTTTCTATGAACAGTAATATATCCATTATTGCAAACCTTTAATCCGGTAACTGAAGCTGTGCCACCAGTACTACTGCCAAGTCTGGTCTTGGCAGAATTTAAAGTAATATCGGGAGATTTATGGCGTTCTATTAAATCAGATATTTCCCTCAACAAATCCTTACAGCCACCTTTTTTATCCGTAGAAAATATGAGATCATCAGCGTACCTAGTATAACAAACATCTCCAAAACGCCCCGAAGACACAAGACTCTCAACATTAAGATCAAACTGATACATAACAACATTGCTAATCACTGGTGATGAAGGGTATCCAATAGCAAGTCGATTTTCTTTATAAAAACAAGATTTTCTTATCAAATCTTTTTCTTCTGGTCCAAAAGCCCAATCGACATTGATATTTTGATACCAATCATCAATCAATGGCAACAAATCACTAAAAACAATACTGTGGAAAAATTCCTTAAGATCAAGTTTAAGAAAAAAACGATTATGACAATGTTTTTTTGCATTATTTAATATTGAAATTCCATCTCGATATGCTACTGCAGAACTATGTATTGGTAATTTGCTTAAAATATTGAAAATCAACCAATACTGTACGGTCTTTAACTTCTTGGATGGATGAAATATTTCTCTTGAACCTCCACTCTTCTTAGGTAAAGTGAATTTTTTTACATAAATGCGAGATTCTTTCAATGCCTCGTCCACTATAGACACGGGAACACTAAGATCTCTAGCGATAGCATCACGAATATGCATATATCCTCTCAGGATAATATTTGAGCATATAGTTTCTAAAAGACGAGATAATCTTGTTTATGTCAAAGTTATATTTGTAATATGTATCGTTTATTTTACTTCGATACAAACCACTTGAACTTCTTTCAACAGAACCAAACGATGATAGAATAGCCAACAAATGCTTTACTTTATTAAAATTTTGCTTACCAAAAAGCAATATCAGTATTTCGATCAATTCCTTATGCTGCACTGGCCCTGAGATGTAAATAAGATCATGAAGAAACATTGCGGAATCTTTGTTAAAACACAAAGCGGGATTACATGCATCAAGATTAACTGGAGTATTTACTCTCTTAATCGGATCTTTTAAAAACTCATATATTTCATTATATATGTCTCCTATCGCATCTAAACTATAAACGCCATCATCGTTCATTTTGTAGTATATAACACGATCTGCTCCAGAGTGCTCTTCAATAAATTTTATAGGGCCTTCATTGATAAATGATTCTTCATTTTTAAACTTCAAATCATTAATAATAATTAATTTACCACAAAGGACTTTATTAGCAAAAGCGCCAAGTTCTGCAAAGGCGCTTCGACTTTCAAGAATAATAATTATATAATCTGAAAAAGCTGATATCAGGTTTTCAATCTCAAGAACATTTCCCTTATGTTCTTCGTTTTTAAGCGTATTAAATACTTTTTCGGCGAGAAAAAACTGAGTATGCGGTAATTTTTTACTAGCAAATTCGAGAAGAGCTTTACGTCTTTCTGATATTATATTTTTCGATTGATTTGCCCCACATAAAAACACAAATTTAGAAACATTAGCAGGATGAAAAACCCTCGTATTGTTAAATGCAAAAACAAGAGAACTGAGATTCTCTTGTAACAATTTCTTGGTTTTAATCTCTCTTAACATATAAAAAATAGCCTACTTTAAGCAAGGCGAGGCCTCTCTAACAGGAACACGCTGACC
>JAAXUP010000179.1 GCA_013335935.1 Eubacteriaceae bacterium
TCACTGTAATCAATACTAAAATTACTTTCTTACCCATGGGGCGATTCCTCCTGATCCTGTTTACGAACAGTCAATGTTATATTTATTTCCTAATTTAAGCATTCGAAACATTTTAACAAAAACCTTTGCATTCCTGGGCATAACAGCTCGGTATATCATGTTAAAAAAAAATTAAAAGGGTATCAAGATTATAATTAGATATCAATGGAGGCATTTATGAAGACCTTAGCTCTGATCATATTTATTCTGACCTATGTTTTTTTGCTTGTTCTACCAAAGTATCGATCCTATGTTGCCTTGATCTCTGCTGGGATCTACATCATCCTGGGAATCGTCCCGATTGGGAAGATATTCACCGTAGTTGACTGGAATGTCATCCTGATGATTGCAGGCACCATGGGAATCGTATCGTTATTCATTGAGTCCAAAATGCCGGATCTGATGGCTGATGTGCTGATCGATAAAATGCCCAATGTGAAGTGGGTAATTATTTCCCTTGCACTTTTTGCCGGAATAATTTCAGCATTTGTGGATAATGTGGCAACGGTACTTATGATAGCGCCTGTTGCGGTGAACATATCCAAAAAATTAAAGATTTCCCCAGTGGCGGGAGTCATTGCCATTGCCGTATCTTCCAACCTTCAGGGGGCAGCAACACTCGTTGGAGATACCACCTCCATCCTTTTGGGAGGGCATGCCAATCTTAACTTTCTTGATTTCTTTTTCTTCAAAGGCAATCTGGGAATGTTCTGGGTGGTTCAGGCAGGAGCGCTGACATCGACAGTTGTTTTACTGTACCTTTTCAGGAGTCAAAAGCAGCCGATCCATATGGAGGAAAAACAAATCGTTGAGGATTATTTTCCAACAGTACTTCTGTTGTCCATGATTGCCCTTTTGATTTTCGCATCATTTTTACCGAATAAACCGGACATTACAAACGGATTGATCTGCACCTCGTTATTCATCATGGGAATTTCTGTAAAAGGATTAAAGTTTAAGGATATCAACAGCATAGGGTCAAATCTCCTGGAAATTGACTTTTTCACGATCTTGCTCCTTATAGGCCTGTTTATTGTGGTTGGTGGGATAACCGAAGCAGGAGTGGTGGATGATATCAGCAAATTATTTGTTAAGCTCAGCGGAGACAACATGTTCATCATCTATTCTTTGCTGGTCTGGTCCTCGGTTATTATTTCCGCATTCATCGACAATATCCCTTACGTTGCCACAATGCTCCCTGTGGTTGCGGGTATTGCCGGAATCCTGGGAGTGGAACCCTACCTCCTGTATTTCGGACTGCTGACAGGGGCGACTTTGGGAGGCAATCTGACCCCCATCGGAGCGTCGGCAAATATCACAGCGCTGGGCATCCTGAGAAAGGAAGGCTATGAAGTCAGCACAGGAACGTTTATGAAAATCGGAGTTCCATTCACCCTGGTTGCTGTTGTCACCGGGTACCTTCTGATCTGGTTCATTTGGAGTTAATGGAGAAATCGTTCGTTTGAACCGCGTAGCATAATATGCGGGGAGGGAGATTAATATGGCAATATCCGCATTACCTGTAGACCAGCGTGTTATTGATATCGACTCAAGACGTTTTTCTTCAATTGAAAAAGCCCTTGTGGAACTGATCACAAACTCGGATGACAGTTATTCCAGACTGGAGAGCCGGGGAGTACCCGTCAGCGGAATGATCTATATCAGCTACGAAAGACACCAGAATGGGGCGGTTCTAAAGGTGGTTGATCAGGCGGAAGGAATGTCCTTTGATCGGGTCCGTTCGGTTTTATCCTACGGTGGTGCCCACAGCCTCATGGCTAGAGGCGAAGCCGGTGGCAGAGGCTACTTTGGCCGGGGCTTAAAGCAGGCGATTTACGGCCTTGGGCATGGATGGATCGAATGCATCCAGGAAGGTAGATTCTCAAGAATCGACCTTTTCCGGGGGGAATTTGGGGAGTATCTGTTTGATGACTGGGACATCGACCGGGAAGCAAAGGAAAAAGATTATGGACGGCTTAAGATTTCTATGGGGGGAAATGGTTCACAGGTCACCATTGTCATAGAAAACCCCCTTACCAATATTCCGTATTTCAGTTCCCTTCTAAAAACCCTGGGCAATAATATTTATCTGAGGGACATTCTCACAAGACGGAATGTTGAAATCACGAATATGAACCGACCCTCAAGAAAAGAGGCTTCAGTTGCCCTTCGGTTCGAGGAACCGGAAGCAGAAATTCTCATAGGACCGGACACCCCAGGAAAATTTATTTTCAATAATGAGGAGTATGAATTCAGTCTGACCTTGAAAAAAAGTCAGGACACAGAGCTGGTCCTCAAGGGAGATGAGCGAACCAGCGGGATTCTTGTGATTTCTGGTACGGCGGTATTTGACTGCCAGTTTTTCCGGTATGAGAACCAGCTAGGCACGGAATTTCTTTGGGGCAAGGCGATTTGCCCGGGTCTTGTAGAAATGCTTTCCAAAGGACATCCCATCATAAGCGATGAGCGGGAGGGACTGAATCTGAAGGATCCTTTCGTTACTGCCTTTGCCGAGGCGGTAAGCGATATGATCAGCGAGTGCATAAAAAAAGAGCAACAAAGGCTGAGCCACATCGATCATGCGACTACATCAAGGCGTACTCAAAATCTTATTGAACTCGTTTTAAGAAGAATGAATATGGTGGCGGTCAAAGAACTGGGAATCATTTTGCCTCCAGGCCCGGGGACAGGTAAATACGGGCCTTTTGACACCGGCCGGCCGGCAGTGCTTCGGTTTACAACCCCATTTTATTATCGAAAAGTGTCACACGATTTTCATGTCACCCTGGTTGTGGACAGAGATCAGCTACTCGACCAGGAGATCCTGATATTTCGTTTTGATCTGCCGGAAAGCTTCAGCATCAGTCCATCAATTAAGGATATGACAATGGCTGATCTGCCTGAGGATGGAAGGCTTGAATGGATGCTCAAAGGCA
>JAAXUP010000180.1 GCA_013335935.1 Eubacteriaceae bacterium
AAACAAAGAAGCCAAAGGCTTCTTTGTTTTTGTCGTACATTATAAATCGTACATTGTATGTACGCTATTCTTGCTGATAAAAAATTACTGTTAAGCCAGCGGTGATACAGGGTATAATGTTAATAGGTAATGCTTTAGTTTAAATCAGATATGGGGGAATAAAATATGGTCGGACAGCTTTTGCTTCTTGCATTGCTCATACTTTTAAATGCATTTTTTGCGGCCTCAGAAATCGCTATGATATCGTTGAATGACACAAAAATCAAGAACATGGCGGATGACGGCGACAAGAAGTCCATAAAGCTGGTGAAGCTATTAAAAGAGCCGGGGAAATTTTTGGCCACCATACAAATTGGAATCACCTTTGCCGGATTTCTTGCCAGTGCATTTGCATCCCAAAGTTTTGCAGACAATTTAGCTGAACTTGTGGTAAAGGCAGGTCTGCCCCTTAATGTGAGCATGGTGAGGGGATTGTCTGTAATGATCATCACCCTGCTGCTTTCCTATTTTTCTCTGGTTTTGGGGGAGCTTGTGCCTAAAAGGATTGCCATGCAAAATCCTGAAAAGATTTCCTTTTTCGCCATCGGACCACTTACCGTGATTTCAAAAGTGGCATCTCCCTTCGTTAAATTCCTGAATTTCTCAGCAAATTTTTTCATTAAGCTGACAGGTGGAGATCCCCATGCCAGCGAACAAAGGCTGACAGAGGAAGAAATCCGTATGATGATCGACGTGGGAGAAGAGAAGGGAGCCATTCAGCGGATAGAAAAAGAATTGATTAATAATATTTTTGACTTTAATGACAAATACGCTTCTGACATCATGACCCACAGGACGGAGGTTTTAGCCCTTCCTAAGGATGCTGGGTTAGAAGAGGTCATAAAGCTTTATTCTGAAGAAAAATACACCAGGATCCCCATTTATAAAGAAAATATCGACAATATCATTGGGATACTTCATGTAAAAGATGTCATTGAATATTTTTCTGGCGAGAAGGACAGTGATTTTTCCATAGAAAGACTGATGCGAAAGCCAGTTTATGTTCCTGAATCCAAACCCATCGACAAGCTGTTCAGAGAAATCCAACGGAGCAAGGTTCACATGGTCATTGTTATCGACGAATACGGCGGCACTTCAGGGATCATTACCATAGAGGATATGATCGAGGAAATCATGGGAAATATTTTTGACGAATATGATGTTGTGGAGGATGAATACCGAAAAATCGATGAAAACAGCTATTATTTCGATGGAGGGATCGATCTGGACAGTGTGGCGGAAATCCTGGATATTGAGCTTCCCATCAGGGACTATGATACCCTCAGCGGATATCTTGTAAGTCTGATTGGAAGGATCCCCTTAGATGGAGATAAGACGGTGATCAGGGAAAGAAACATTACCTATAAAATCATCAAGGCGGAAGATAAAAAAATCACTGAGGTGGAAGTTAGTATTGATAAAAGCCTGTTGGCGCAAACAGATCAAAACAATGAAGGCCGCAAAGAATGATATTCGCGTTTAAAAGAGATTTCCTCAGGGTATATACCCTTTATGATCGGAAACGCATAAGGGCATATGGGGAAATTACTTAAATCAGGTGAATTGTTTTGCCTGATTTTTGCATATCCCAGTATAACAAAGAGGTGGAGACGGATGAAATATAAAGATTATTATGAAATATTAGGCGTTAAAAAAGAGGCGTCCCAGGATGAAATCAAAAAAACCTACAGGAAGCTTGCCAAGAAATATCATCCTGATGCCAACCCAGGAGATAAAACCACCGAGGGAAAGTTCAAGGATATCAATGAAGCCTATGAAGTGCTTGGAAGCGAAGAAAAAAGAAAAACCTATGATAACTTCGGCAGCCAGCATCACTTCAACAATGGCTCTGATTTTGATCCTTCCCAGTATGGCTATGAAGGCCAACCAAGATATGAATACACTTCTGGAGAAGGTGCTGATTTCAGTGATTTCTTCAAAAGCTTTTTTGGAGGAGGAGGAGGCCAATTTGGAGGCTCGGATTTTGATATGGATGGCATCTTTGGAGGCGGTTCTTCCAGGAGGCGAAGAAGTACTTCTTCAAGGGTTAACGGCGAAGATCAGGAAACGGAAATTTCTGTGACTCCTGAAGAGGGCTTCAAGGGTGGAACTAAAAAGGTCACTTTCCAAAAGGGCAGTGAAACCTTAAGTTTAAATATCAAAATTCCAAAAGGGATAAAAGACGGAGAAAAAATAAGACTTACCGGCCAGGGAGGACCTGGAGCAAACGGTGGCAAGCCGGGGGATCTTTATCTGACCATCAGAATGATCAAAAGCAGAGATTTGGAAATTGACGGCCTTAATATCTATAAAAAGCTGGATCTCTACCCATGGGAAGCCGCCCTGGGAATTAAAAAAGAAGTGCAGATCTTTGATGACAAGCTTTCTGTCAAAATTCCTGCAGGGATTCAAAGCGATAAAAGCATACGCCTTCCAGGAAAAGGCTACATCGACAGAAAGGGCAACAGGGGAGATCTATTCATTAAAATGAGGATCATGAATCCAGAAAAACTCACCCCCGAGCTTCGGGAGCTGTATGAGAAGATGAAAGGATCAGCGGCTGGGCATTAGCTTCTGGGTGGTTAGGTGACTAGGTGGTTGGGTGGTTAGCCAAAAACAAAAAAACGTTGAAATGTGGAGTGCTTATTGGGTAGTTTGTAGGGAACGCATTTTGTGCGTTCCGAGCTGAAGTGTTTTAGATGATAAGTTAAAAACAAAATGCTAAGTGTTGAAGTGGTTTGTGTGGAGTTGAAGTGATTTTGGTGGTTGCAGTTTGGAAAGCTAACCACCTAGTCACCCAACTACCCAACCACCCAAACACCAAACAAGGAGGTAATCTTATGAATCTGGATAAGTTCACAGAAAAAGCACAACTGGCTGTGGCGTCGTCACAAGAGTACGCCCTGAGATACAATAATCA
>JAAXUP010000181.1 GCA_013335935.1 Eubacteriaceae bacterium
GCTGTACCCGATGGGAACGTTCCGTCTTCTCTTCCTGTGAAGGTTGATACTGGGAGACTGTCTCCCTCTTGTCTGTTCATTGGACGGAGAACATTCTTTATGAAATCAGGTTCTTCTTTGGAAGAATGGTGAACCGGATTCGGCTGAGCGTCTGACCAATCTGAAGGAACCTCTACTTTATGAAGCGCTTCCATTCCCTGATCAACCGCGTCGTTGTTCATTTTTACAATGGCATCGCCTTTGCTTCCATATGATTTTTTGATGGCATCCTTCAGGAAATCGATGGCTTTGTCAAGTTCAATTACTTTTGATAGCTTAAAGAACGCAGCCTGCATGATCATATTTGTCCGATTACCCAAACCTAAATCTTCGGCAATTTTGGTAGCATTGATCGTGTAGAAATCGATATTGTTCTTCGCGATATATTTTTTCATTTCTGCCGGCAGATGCTCATTGAGTTCTTCCGGAGTCCAGATCGTATTTAACAGGTAAGTTCCGCCTTTTTTCAGACCTTTTAACATATCATACTGATAAACATAAGCCTGAGTAGAGCATGAAACAAAATCCGCTTCATCGATCAGGTAAGTTGACTTGATTGGTTTCTTTCCAAATCTTAAGTGAGATATGGTGACCCCGCCTGATTTCTTGCTGTCATATGCAAAATATCCCTGGGCATAAAGATCGGTTTTGTCACCGATGATTTTGATTGCGCTTTTATTCGCACCAACGGTTCCGTCAGAACCAAGTCCCCAGAATTTACATCTGATCGTTCCTTCAGGAGTCGTATTGATGGCTTCTTTTTCTTCAAGGGAAGTGAAAGTAACATTGTCGTTGATACCAATGGTAAATCCGTTTTTAGGTTCTGATGCTTTAAGATTTTCGTAAACAGCAGCGATCTGTGCTGGTGTAGTATCTTTTGAGCCTAATCCGAATCTGCCGCCGATGATCAGCGGTGCTTTTTCGCTTTCATAGAATAAGGTTCTGATATCCTGGTATAATGGCTCTCCAAGAGCTCCAAGTTCCTTGCTTCTGTCAAGCACAGCGATTTTTTCAACAGTTCCCGGTAATACATTAAAGAAATATTTTTCAGAGAAAGGTCTGTAAAGTCTTACCTTGATCAGGCCGACTTTTTCTCCTTTTTCCAGAAGGTAATCCACAGTTTCCTCAACGGTATCAACTATTGAACCCATTGCAATAATGATATTGGTGGCATCAGGTGCTCCATAATAGTCGAAAGGCTTGTATTCTCTCCCTGTAAGCTTTGTGATGTCTCTCATATAGCCTGCAACGACATCTGGGATCCAAGTATAGAAAGGATTAAGTGCTTCTCTTGCCTGGAAAAATATGTCCGGATTTTGTGCAGTTCCTCTTGTAACAGGATGCTCTGGATTTAAAGCTCTGTCTCTGAATGCTTGAACAGCATCAAAATCAAGGAGCTCAGCCAATTCTTCAAATTCGATTTGTTCGATTTTCTGGATTTCATGTGATGTCCTGAAACCGTCGAAGAAATGAAGGAAAGGTACTCTTGTTTTAATTGCGGTAAGATGTGCGATACTTGCCAGATCCATTACTTCCTGAACACTTGCTGAAGCCAGCATAGCAAACCCAGTAGGCTTGGCAGCCATGACATCTGAATGATCGCCAAATATGGATAAAGCATGTCCTGCGATAGCTCTAGCCGTTACATGGAATACACCAGGAAGCAGCTCTCCTGCAATTTTGTACATATTCGGCAACATTAATAGCAGACCCTGGGAAGCTGTATAAGTCGTTGTCAGTGCGCCAGCTGCCAGTGAACCATGAACAGCACCGGCTGCTCCAGCTTCTGATTGCATTTCAACAACATCAACAGTTTGCCCGAAGATATTTTTCATTCCGTTTGCTGACCATTCGTCTACCAGTTCTGCCATAGTAGAGGATGGTGTAATTGGATAGATAGCAGCAACCTCGGTGAATGCATAAGAAATATATGCAGCTGCAGTATTGCCATCCATAGTTTTCATTTTTCTTGCCATGATAAACCTCCTTATATTTCCATAAAAATAGTTGATAAAATGATGAAAAAATCACAGACTAAAATGCGTAAAACAGGCATTTTAACCTATGTAATTATACCATACAACCAATTTATTGTATATAGATTCACAAAGCATCTTGAGTAATGTATACAATAATACAGGATCTATATATTGCATTTAGTATATACGATATCTCTTTAATTGTAAATATATTATGGCTTATTAATCTGTATAAAACAATCAATAACCCTTATTACATAAATAGAGAGGCAATATTTTTCACAAATATTACCTCCTGATTTAATTTAAATTTGTAATGTTAATTTAAAATACAAACCCTTCGATCCTTGTACAAATCAGATGCTGAAATATTCCCTTAAGAATTTTTCGACCCCTTCTTCGTTGTTTGTTAAAGCCATATGTTTCGAAATCGACCGGATTTCTTCATTGGCATTTTTCATAGCAACAGAGATCCCTGCATATTCCAGCATCGTCCTGTCATTATGGTTATCTCCGAATGCGATGATCTGTTCACTTTTGATTTTGTTTAAACCAGCAACTTTTTTTATAGCGGCTCCTTTATTGACATCAATATGAGTGATATCTGTATAGTGCTCCTTGAAATCCACATAATGGATATCCCTGAACTTGCTGAGTTTTTCTATGATATCCTGGTATGCACGCATATCTTTTTCCATTGAATACGTAAAGATCTGATAGATATCCTCATTGTGGATCATATGAAGATTGTCTTCCACCGATTCAATGACCTTCATATTGAAATTCTCATCTGGATATTCGCTTTTATAGGCTTCAATATAATCCGTTTCAAAGGGAAGGAGATTGTTTGAATAATACGTGTCGAAGCTGTCCCATTGGATCTTCAGGTTATGCTTATATTTGTAAAGGATCTCGATGACCTCATGGGCAACCTGCT
>JAAXUP010000182.1 GCA_013335935.1 Eubacteriaceae bacterium
AATCAATGGCGCAAAGAATATTAGTACGTACGACCACTTTAACATATTATTTAGAATAATACCAAACATCGTCAATATACTAAGTATATCCATAACCAATGGGATTACAATGCTTTTAAATGCCCCTATTTTGTCTTCACTAATTATGAATTGTCTTATACTTGATTTACCTCGCCAAATCTCTCGCTTAACCAGCTGAGAGATAGTTTTTGATTCGCGCAAATGAATTGTATTAATTCTTTTATCAAGGCAAACACGGTATTTTTTTATAATTTTATTACACAAATTAACATCTTCAGCAGTTACCAGTTCCTCATCAAATCCACCCACATCAACAAAAACATCTTTTCGCATAAACATATTTGACGAACCGATCCAGTTGGGATAATCCGGCCTAGCTGCCCCCGAAACCAATCCATACCACCCCTCTTCAACCCAGGTTGAATTATTTAAATCAGGTATTGCGCGAGTCCCAACAACACCAATACAATGATCGGACAACGTTTCATCACAATATTGTATCCACCTCGGATCTACAAGACAATCAGCATCTAAAAATCCAAGTAATTCACCTTGAGCCTGTTGTGCCCCCAGGTTTCTCAGAGTTGCAATAGAAACATTCGGCTTAACCATCACCCTACAACTATACTCAGATGCTATTTTACATGTTGCATCAGTAGATCCATTATCAACCAATATAATTTCACACGATTTGCCATAAGTATCGATTGCAATGTTTAACGACAACAAAACCTTTTCAATAATTGCTTCCTCATTCTTCGCCGGAATAATAATTGACACCATTAGTTTATCCACAAACTCCAATCAAGCGCATGAACTTTTTTCATTTTTCTGTCCATAATGTCGTGGCACTCAACAACAACTAACCGGAAGATGCTGTCTGCCACCAGATCTTTCCCCATGGTTAGGCCCATCGGGTACCCCATGTCCTGACGATTTTTACCCTTCGACCCGTGTTACCGATGTCCTGACAGTTGTCAGTTACCGTTGTACTTTTGATATTACCCATCTGAATTTTCCAGATTTATCGTTTGGTATATCTCTAACATATTTAATATTAATATCTACACTATCCCCCAATCTTTCTTGAATTCCTTTTAACAACTCAGCTTCGTCCCTGACAGTATATCTATCACCCTTAACAATTTTAATGCAAACAGAGTTCATCGTGTTTTGTATTATTTGTGATTTTAAAATATTATCTAAAGGCTTAAATGGGTGAGTAAGAATTGATGACGGAACCATCTTCCCATCAGTTAATATAATTATATCTTCTTGTTTTGTTGTGACTTGATTCATCAATGGAAAGCTACTTCCACATGGACATTTATCCAAAAGGATAAAACTTGCATCACTAGTTTTATAGCGTATTAACGGCATTGCAAAGTTCCAAAGACTTGTAGCTACAATAGTACCAAAATCACCATCCCGTAATACATTATTATCTTTATCGACAACCTCAGTAATTCCATAATCTAAATTTAAATGCTTCCCGCTATGAAATTTGCATTCTGTAGCAAAAATAGTTCTTTCTGACATACCGTAAAAATCATATACTTTGCATTGAAATCTATCTTCAATCAATTCTCTCTGTATAGGAAGTAGTGTTTCTGATGATGTTAATACTGCTGGAACAGGGCAAAACATATTATTTTTTTTCAAGTAACGAGCTAAAATATAAAGACTAGAAGGATATCCTTCGACTCCTTTTGGCCTAAATTGCTTTATTTTCTCTATATACGCACCCATAAATTCATCTTTTAGATGGAATGATGACATGAACAACTGATTGTGAATATGGTTCATAACCCAAAAAGGTTGTTTAGACCTTTGAAATGGGACAATCTGTCTTCCTTGCAGCGAAACGAATGGTTCTCCAAACCTAAATCCTGCCCATTGCTTCTGCCTCCAGTCAGCAGCATGATGCGCTACACATACACTGATATCCCACAGAAAACGCAGTGGAGATCCCGTGGTTCCACTTGTATGGCCATGTCGAATATTATATCTAGGTATATTGTCTGCCTGCAACTGCGCATAATTTGATTTAACATCTTCCCTCCTTAATATAGGAAGTTTTTGAATATCAGTAAGATCGTTAAAGTCTTTTGGACAAAGCTTTAATCCATCCATAACAGCTCTATAATAAGGAACATGTTCATACACATGACTAATCATAATTAAAAGTTTTTCTCGTTGATATTCTTCTAATTCAGCTCTTGAAAGATTTTCATTTCTTTCAAATTCATTCAACAGCATTTCAAATTTCTTCCCATATCGCTCGACATTTAGCGAATATGCAAAGATGTTTAACATAACAGTTCTAACCCAATTGGGTGAATGTTGATAAATAAGTGATGAAAGTCCCATATAATACCTCAATACGATTAACTTCACCCAGAGTGTAACTCTTTGATCTTGCCCGCCATGGACAGACACACCCTGTTAATCGAGTACACTCCCTGACAGAGGTGATCAATGGCAAAGGAAGCAAACTCAGGAACATCACGCAAACGACATTCACCGCAGTACAAGTCCGAGGCCCTAGCCCTGGCCGAACGAATCGGCGTTCCGGCCGCAGCCAAGCTGATCCTGCCCGCCCGGAGCGGACACACAGTTAAGCGTTTTTTGATCCTGCCCGTTTCCAGTGGACATTCAGTTAAGCTGCTTTGAGAGCTTCAAACGCGACAGGACTGATGCGACCATTAGCACTGTGGCGACGGTTACGATTGTAGTCGACTTCAATATACTCGAACACGGTGTGGCGCATCTCTTCACGGGTGGCAAAACATTCACCGTGAATGGCTTCCACCTTCATGGTGTGGAAGAAGCTTTCAGCACAGGCATTGTCATAGCAGTTGCCTTTGGCGCTCATACTGCAAACCAGTTGGTGTTTCGTCAAGAGGTTTTGGTATGT
>JAAXUP010000183.1 GCA_013335935.1 Eubacteriaceae bacterium
TCGATAGCGGTGTGGTAGACTTTCCAGGTTGGACACGCGAAATCGTTTCAGATAATGTTAAAAAGGCCTGTGAAGAGTGTGGAAAATTGTACTTCATACCCAATTTGAGTCAAGGTCTGGATGTAAGCTCTTTCACTGGCGTATATGAGGCAACCAGTGAAGAAATTGATAGAATGAGTAAAAAAATGTTTTGAAGGTTATAATAAGGATTAGAGGAGGAATTGTATTATGGGAAAAGAATTAAGCAAAGGTAAAATGATCCTGTTCTTAACTGCACTATTTCTGACAAACGTGGGCATTATGGCAGATATGGTCATTGTCCCAGCAATCGGAAGTTTCTTTGAAGTTTTTGGTGATCAGATCAATTTGGTGAATTTTATTATTTCAGGACCGGTACTTATTTCTGTAATATCTGCCTTGGCTTGTGGAAAACTAATTCAGCTTTTCAGTAAAAAAACGCTCTTAACTTTTGGGTTTGCTTTATTTGCAATAGGTTCAATCCTTGGTGTTGCAATTGAAAGCGCACTCTATATTGCAGCTATGCGTGCCTTAGTAGGTGTAGGGATCGGATTTATCAACGTCACCGCCATGGCTTTGATTGCAGAATTTTTTGTCGATGAAAGTAAACGTAGCGCCATGATTGGAGCTTTTAATGCTTCCATGGCAGGTGTTGGTGCTGTGATCGGACTCATCGCAGGTTTTTTCGCAGTAAACTCCTGGCATTCTGTATTCAAGGTTTACTGGGTAGGTGTGCCAATACTGATCATGGTTATTTTATTCATACCAAAGACGTTGCCTGAAAAAGAAAGTTTGGATGAGTATCAAAAACCTGTAAAGAAAGAACCAATCCCACTGAAAACCTTTGGTGCTATGTGTGTATCTATGTTTATCTGGAATGCAATATATGGTGTGATCTTTTTCCAAATCGCAGTATATGTCCTGGAAAAAGGAATAGGCAACGAATCTCTTGCAGGACTTCTTTCATCCCTTGGAACTGTTGGGAGTCTGTGCGCATGCCTGATCTTCGGGGTCACATATTCTAAGTTAGGCAGGGGTACAATCATTCCTAGTTATATAGTTGTTGCTTTAGGTTACCTGACCCTCATGACATCAAAAAATGTTTTTGTAGTTGGTCTTGCTTGCACACTTATGGGTGCTGCTTATGGAAATGGATTTTCATATTTTTATATGCGAGGAACAGTAATCGTACCATCGTCTCAAATATCAAATTCCATAGGGATCGTTACAGCTGTCAACGGAGTCAGTTTTTTTATCTCAACGTACATGGTCACCTATCTTCAGAAATTGATGGGAGTCGACACGCTCTCAGGTATTATGCCGGTACTTGTCGTGATATTAGCCACAGGGTCGGTCGCCTCTATATTGCTCACAATTCGAAACAAGGAATATCCTTCCGAATATCGATTGCCTGATGTGGAAGCAGCTGAATAATTGAAACCTCAGTGATACCAGTTTTTAACGTCCAGACTTTGATTAAAGATTTTTAAATCTAAAGCTGGATGTTTTTTTATTATATGGGGGATAGGTGGGTGGGTGAATATCTGGGTTCGACACGGATCACCTTGCTTAAGAAAAGCCCATGGAAGAAATGGCCATGGCGACTATATTTTTTATTGTAGTACTGCTCATAACACAAATTGACTCCGTGCATGAACTTGGATAGATCGGCCTCTCTGGGATCAAGCTGGACAAGTATTTAAATTTAACAAAAGTTTAGAGTTTTAACTAAAAAGTTGTGAATTTCACATAAATATAGCATAATGGGGGTGAAAAGGAAGGAGAAATGATTATGAATTTAGATACAGTTTTCAAAGGCATTGTTGAAGATATGAAAAATCCCGTATGTTTTGTTAATTTAGACCACACGATCACCTATATGAATAAAAGTGCTCTTGAAAGGTATGCTCATAGAGGCGGAGAAAAGTTGATCGGAAAATCTATTTTTGACTGTCATAATGAGAATTCAAAGAAGCTTACTCTTGAATATGTTGACAGATTATTAAACGATGATGACCTGACGGAAATTTTTATGGGTTATAATAAAAAACACGATGAAAATAACTACATCATCGCGGTAAGAGATGAAAACAAGAAACTTATGGGTTATTACGAAAGACACGAGTCTTGTAAGCAGGAATAAGAAGAATAAATGGGGAAAGTTCAAATACATGAGCTAGATATTGTCATTTCAAGCTTTTTTGGATACAATACAAAATTAGAGGCAGAATATTAATTTGGGAAGAAAAGGATATCAATATGACAAAAATAAAGCGAACAAATCGCGAGATCGAATCACAAAAAAAGAAAAAGAAAATAGCAGATGAGGCTATCAAGCTTTTCGTACAAAATGGTTACGATAGGATTACAGTTGCAGATATTAGCGATGCTACAGGGTTTTCTGTGGGCTCAATCTATAATTTCTTTGGCAATAAAGGTGGTATTTTAAGTAATTCCATAAAGAGTATTTACCGAACGGCAGCAGAACAGATGGTGCTTGATAGCGATAGAATGGAGGATCCTAAAAACATTCTGCTTAAATACTATCGTCAAATAGCAGATGAACTGGATCGATATGGCCGTGAAATAGCTAAAGAGGCGATGGAAGCCACCTCAACGGAGTATCGCTCCGGAGGGAATCTTGAGTACCGGGATGTTTCCTTGCAGGCAATTATCAGCCTTTTTCAAATAATCGAAAAAAGTGGGGAATGGAAGTGTAAGGAACCGGTAGAAGCAGTAGCTGAACAAATACAAATGGAATATATGGGAATTGTTTGTACTTGGATATATTTCCCGCTTCATGAGTCCTTGCGGGAGGCTTTAGATTATAATTTGTTGCCGTTGCTGGATAAATATGATTTATGAAAATTAGAGTAAAGAGCTCATCACCGATTTAAGTGATGAGCTCTAGATCGGA
>JAAXUP010000184.1 GCA_013335935.1 Eubacteriaceae bacterium
GGCCACGTCCGCTTTTGATGGAGTATCTGCCATTGTATTCTGCTGAACAGAACCGCCGCCATGAAGCGAAACCGGGCATGACCGGATGGGCGCAGATCAATGGCCGCAACGCCATCAGTTGGGAAGAGAAGTTCAGGTACGATGTCTGGTATGTTGATAACTGGTCGATATGGCTGGATATCAAGATACTCGCGATGACCATGTTGAACGTTGTGTTGCGTAAAGGAATTAATCATAACGCAACAGAGACCATGCCTTATTTTCGTGGTTAAAAGAATAATTGATTAAGATGAAAAAAAATGTTTTAATTTTGTCTGCCGGGCGACGAGTAGAACTATTAGAAGCGTTTAGGGGTGAATTGAAAAAACGTTTTCCATGTGGTTTTGTTTATGCAGTCGATTTAAACCCAGCACTATCAGCTGCATGCCAAGTGGCGGATGGTAACTTTGCTGTGCCGAGAGTTACAGATGTAGAGTATGTGGATATTTTACTTGAGTTGTGTTTGAAGAATGATATTGGAATCGTTATCCCAACAATTGATACGGAACTCTTTCCTCTTTCGATGGTTAAGAAGCGATTTGAAGAAAACGGTATTTATTTGATTATTTCTTCGTTAGAAGTTATCAGGTTATGCCGTGATAAAAGAAAAACAGCGAACTTGTTTAGAGATATAGGCGTCTTTTATCCTGAGATATATCCACGTGAGGCGATCAGATATCCGTGTTTTGCCAAGCCTTATGATGGTAGTTGCAGTGTCGGAGCATCTATTGTTCAGTCGCCAGATCAATTGACTCAATCTATGTATCAGGATGATAAGATCATCTTTCAGCAGTTAATAGGGAAAGATTTTATTGAATATACCGTTGATGCCTATTATGATGCAACGGGTTTGCTATGTTGCCTTGTGCCAAGAGAGCGCATTGAGGTGCGCGCAGGAGAGGTCAATAAGGGTGCGACAAGAAAAAATAAACTTTACGATTATCTTTTGCCTCGATTATCTTTACTGAAAGGCTTTATGGGTTGTGTTACATTTCAGTTTTTTGCTAATATTCAGGAAGAAATATATTATGCTCTTGAAATTAATCCCCGATTTGGCGGTGGGTATCCGCTTTCATATAGTGCAGGAGCAAATTATCCTGGTTGGTTGATTGATGAATATTATATGGGGCGTAATGTTGGATTTTATGATGATTGGACGGCGAATATGCTTATGCTTCGTTACGATGCTAAAGTAATTGTTAATGGTTGAGTTAAAAAAAATAAATTCTGTTGTGGTTTTCGATCTTGATGATACTCTCTATCAAGAGTTTAATTATCAGACATCAGGGATTAGAGCTGTAGCAAAAGAGCTTGATCGTCTCTATGGTAAGGATTTGTTGGAAATACTCCTGCGGTGGCGAAATGAAGGTGTGAAAGATATTTTTGGAGAGGCGTGCAGGTTATTGCGACTTCCACCTGAGGTGAAATATTCTCTTCTATGGGTGTATCGTTTGCATGATCCGGATATCGCATTGGATGATGATGTCGAAAAAACACTTAGCATAATTCAGACGATGGTGCAGCGTGTTATGATTTTGACTGATGGGCGCTCTATAACACAAAGGAAAAAAATACAATCTTTGGGCCTAAGTAATATAGATATTTATATTTCAGAAGAATATCAATCAGAAAAGCCAGCTACAGAAAGATTTCATATTATTATGAAAAATTATACTGCAGATGCCTACTATTATATAGGCGATAACCCACAAAAAGATTTTATTGCGCCAAATGCTTTAGGGTGGGTAACAGTAGGTGTTAGAGGCGATAATACTATTCACAATCAGAGCGAAATGATGGGAGCGCCAATGGCTGCTCCATCAATATGGATAAATTCTATTTCCGAGCTGTTAAAGATTTTATAGTTCGATCATATATAAAGAACCTTCATCTTCAAGATGGTTGGGTTCATCGTTAAAGATAAAGTTAAATATTCTATGCGTCTCTGTTTCTGCGTGATGCCATAGTAGGAATCTGTTAAGCCTAATAGCTGCTGGAATGGGCAATGTGGCATTGCATTCTATGTTTCTGCGATGAACTGGAAATGTAAAAATATATTGTTATTCAATTCTCATAAACTGATATTCACAATTTATTTATATATAAACACATAAAATGCTTAACACAGTATTCCCACCTTGGCCGTCATTTACACAGGAAGAAGCTGATGCTGTGAGTCGAGTGCTCTTGTCGAATAAAGTGAATTACTGGACGGGACAGGAATGCCGGGAGTTTGAAAAAGAGTTTGCTTCATGGACTGGAAGTGCATATGCTATAGCGCTTGCAAACGGGACGCTGGCTCTTGAAGTTGCATTGAAAGCATTAGGGATCTGTCATGGTGATGAAGTTGTTGTGACACCACGCACTTTTATTGCATCGGCATCGTGTATCGTGGCTATGGGTGCTGTACCGGTTTTTGCTGACGTAGATAGAAATACCCAGAATATTTCCGCAGATACCATTACAAAAGTTCTTACGCCGAAGACGAAAGCTGTGATTTGCGTTCATCTCGCCGGTATGCCATGCGATATGGATCCGATTATGGATATGGCTAAACAATATGGGCTGTATGTTATCGAAGATTGTGCACAAGCGCATGGGGCCAAATATAAAGGGCGTCCGGTTGGCTCAATCGGTCATATTGGCGCGTGGTCATTCTGCCAAGATAAAATTATGACTACGGGTGGAGAGGGTGGTATGGTGACCACAAACGATCGTGCATTGTGGTCTTCGATGTGGGAGTACAAAGATCATGGAAAATCCTGGAATGCAGTGTATGAGCAAGAGCATCCTCAAGGTTTTAGATGGCTTCATGAATCGTTTGGTTCTAATTATCGGATGCTGGAAATGCAGGCGGCAATAGGTAGAATAC
>JAAXUP010000023.1 GCA_013335935.1 Eubacteriaceae bacterium
TTTATTCCATGACGACCACCATATCGGATATTCTCGGGAATGCCATAGGTGGTTTAATGTACGTGTTGGTAGGTCCGCCTGTAGTATTCACCATTAATGGGATTTCATATATTGTTTCAGCCGTCCTCGAAGGATTTATTGATTATAAGCATACCCGAAAACCTTTTGAAAGGAGCCATCTGACTCAGGATTTTAAGGAGGGATTGGGATACATCTGGAAAGTCAAAGGACTATTTTATATGATAATTATCGGTGGGTTGGTTAATCTGTTCTCCGATACGGGAATCATGCTGACACTGCCATACTTCAGCGATGCCGATTTTCTGGGAATCACAAAATATGGTATAGCCATGGGAATATTCCAGCTGGGTGCATTCTTCGGTGTATTTTTCCTTTCAAGTTTCAGAATAAAAGAAAAATTCAATTTCAGGTATTTCATGACTGCCGGAATGGTTTATTCCGGATCCTATATTGTCATGATGAACTTGAACAATTATATCGGAATGCTTTTGATGTTTTTCGTTGCCGGACTTTGCACATCGATTTACAATATCATATTTACCACATCCATTCATATGAATGTACCTGGCAGCATGTTAGGTAAAGTAAGTGCGATAATCGGTACAGTAATAGGTGGGCTGACACCTGCGGGGATGGCGTTAGGAGGCATCATCGCTGAATATATGTCAGTAAAATGGGTAATAATCTATTGTTTCCTATTCACTGGAATTTCCTTCGGGTTATTCGGGATGGTAGAGGAATTTGTACGATATATCAATAATGAGCATATCAGAAAAGATGAACGTCAGATTCAGAAGGATGGGATTGCCCCATGAATAATCGATATAATGATCCGCCTGATTCAAAATACAAAATCAAATATATAAGAGGAAATGACTTTTCTCTTATGATTGAGGATAGTGAGCTTACGGTCTTGGTGCCAAAGCTTACCTCAGATAGTGAAATCCAGAGCTATGTGCAAAAGAACAGCCGTTGGATTGAAAGTACCCGGCGTAAGGGGTTAAGCGCAAAACTTGAAGGAAGTCTTCTTTATAAAGGTGTAGATTATCCTGTTGAAATATTAAAAACAACAAGTGAGGACAAACTAACCTTCGATGGGAGCCTTTTTTCATTTGATATGAAAAGAGAAAAAGAAAAAGATCGGAAAAATTTGATCAGGGATTGGTTTTCCAGGGAAACTGAACAGATGATCCTTCCAAGGATCGATAAATTCAAGTCCCTGGTAGGAGTAAGTCCTGGGAAAATCTCTATTGAGAATATGTACGGCAGGTGGGCTGCCTGTTCCAATTTTGGGAATATGAAATTCCATTGGAAATGTGGGATGCTCCCTGAGGAGATCATTGATTATGTCGTGGTGCATGAGCTGTGCCATCTTATTTACTTGAATCATTATCCAGAGTATTGGAATAAGGTTAGAAGCAGCATGCCGGACTACATATGGAGGAAAGAGTGGCTCGAAACCCATGGAATAGAAATAATTTTAGATTAATGCCCAGCCGGATAAAAAAGGAGGATGACATGAAGAAGAAATTGATATTGATCATACTGGTTGCTGCTTTGCTGATTCCTGGATGTGCAGGAAAGAATCTGATAAACGAGGAGAAAAAAATCGAAATCGCAGTTCTCTCCGGTCCTACCGGAATGGGAATGGCTAAAATGATGTCAGAAGAGCTGAATCTGGGGGAAGACGTAACGGTAAACTATACGATCGCTGGATCACCTGATCAACTTACAGCTGGAATCATTAAAGGCGATTTCGATCTTGCAGCGTTGCCTACAAATCTTGCCGCAGTTTTATACAACAAGACAGGCAGCATTAAGCTTGCTGCGGTCAATACCCTGGGGACACTTTATATACTTGGCAGAACAGGGGACTCATACAAGAGCACAGCTGACTTAAAAGGAAAAACGCTGTATGCCGCCGGACAGGGAGCTACACCTGAATATGTCCTGAGATATATCCTGATGAAAAATGGGATGGACCCAGATGGGGATCTTCAAATAAAATTTTTTCAGGAGCATTCTGAAGCCGCTGCAAAGTTTATGCAGGATGAGGATAGCCTCGTGCTATTGCCTGAGCCCTTTGCAACTTCTGTGAAGATGAAAGGGAAAGAGGTAACCGTCGCCTTCGACCTCACAAAGGAATGGGAGAAAGTAACAGACGGTGCGAGTCTTCCTATGGGATGCCTTGTGGTGAAAAAAGAATTTGCTGACAAGTATCCGGAAGCGCTGGCTTACATCCTGGAGACCTATAAAAAATCAACTGAATTCGTAAACAAGAATCCTAAGGAAGCTAGCCAGATCATTGAGGAAAGCGGAATCATACCAGAAGCTGCCCTGGCTGAGAAATCCATAAGTGGGAGCCATATCGTCTATATAGCAGGGGATGATGCCAGAAGGATGCTCGATTCCTACTATCAAGTCTTATATGATTTCAGCAGTAATGCGGTAGGAGGAGCTGTTCCAAATGAAGGATTCTACTATTCAAAATGATGGAAGAGTCAGGATGTTAAAGCATGTTTTAGCACTTGTTTTCTGGCTCGTGCTTTGGCATCTGGCAGCCGTAAAAGTCGGAAGCCCGATTATCCTTCCCACTCCTGGAGCAGCATTTCAGAAGCTTCTGGAAATGATTCCAGAAAAAGAATTTCAACTATCCGTTGGAACAACCATGCTGAGGATAGCCATAGGAATAACACTGTCTTCTACAGTCGGGATAATTGCCGGAGTGCTTTGCGGCCTGTACAGACCCATCTATGAAATCATAAGCCCAGTGATCGCAATAATAAAAGCGGTACCTGTAATTTCCGTAAGCATATTGATACTTCTGTGGCTCAGTGATTCTGCAGCACCGGTAGCAGTATGCTTTCTTTTATGTTTTCCAGCCATGTGGTCGAATACCCTTCGAGGGATTTTAGAGACAGACAAAAAACTCCTGGAAATGGCATATTTGTATAAGGTTGGGAAATGTAAAATCATACGAACTATTTATATGGCGAATCTAAAGCCCTATGTGCTATCAGGACTGTCCATATCTATTGGACTGGGCTGGAAAAGTACCGTTACAGCGGAACTTTTATCATCATCCCGCTATTCTATTGGCAGAATGATTTATAATTCTAAAATTTACCTCGTTACTGAAGAACTTTTTGCCTGGACGTTAGTTGTCGTTGTATTAAGTTTTTTAATGGAATATATGATTGGCAGAATCATGAAAGCTGCGGAAGGTATGAGAAAAAATGAATATAAAGCTTAGTAAAATTGGGAAACACTACGGGAATCTTGTTTTATTCAAGGATCTGGAAATGGAATTCAAGGAAGGAAGGATATCGGTATTAACAGGTCCGTCTGGCTGCGGAAAAACAACATTGTTAAACATCATCGCAGGCCTTGATCGCGAGTACAACGGGGAAATAACCGGTACCGATCCAGAGAGGATCTCCTATGTTTTTCAAGAACCCAGACTTATCGAATCCATGACCGCGGCTGGAAACATAAGATTTGTATTGGATGGGAAGAAGCTCGATGAAATTCCGGAAGATATCGTGAAGGAAAATTTAAGGCTAGTCAAAATGAATTCTTTTAAAGACTATTATCCAAATGAATTAAGCGGAGGCATGAAACAGAGGGTCTCTCTCGCCAGAGCCTTTGCCTATCCGTCAGACTTGGTGTTAATGGATGAACCTTTTTCTGGAATTGACATGAAGCTAAAGGATGAGATGGTCCAGGACTTTTTATCACTCCATAGCAGGAAAAAAAGGAGCATTATATTTGTAACACATAATATTGATGAAATTGTAGGTGTTGCTGATGAGGTGTTTGTTTTTGGCGGACAACCAGCACACGTTAAGGATACAATCACCATTGAGCGGGACAAAATCCCTCAGGGGTTAAGGCACATTGATGGCGGAAACGTAGTTGATAACGCCTATCTGGATAAAATCAGGAGAAGGATCATTGAAAGTCTTCAAGGCGTAGAAAGAAAGAGGTAATGAGTTGAAGTTAATAGATACCCATGCGCATATGGATGATGAAAAATATGAAGGCAAGCTGGATAGTATGATAAAAAATTACGTAGAAGAAGGCATGGTCCTTATCATAAATCCTTCTTATGATAAGGCTTCCTGCGAAAGAACGATCGTTTTGACAGAGAAATATCCTATGATCTATGGGGCAATAGGAATGCATCCCCATGATGCCAAGGATGCCGATGAAGAATTTTTTAGTTATATAATAGAAAAAACTCGTAATGAAAAAATTGTGGCAGTGGGGGAAATCGGTCTTGATTATTACTATGATTACTCCCCAAGAGATGTCCAGAAGGCCGTGTTTAAAAGGCAAATGGAAATCGCACAAGATGCGAATCTGCCTGTCATCATTCACTGCAGGGATTCACACCATGACACCTATGAATTGCTGAAAACATTCAAGGGAAAAGTCAAGGGTGTCATGCACAGTTACAGTGGAAGTTGGGAAATGGCAAAGCTCTATCTTGACCTGGGATATTATATCTCGTTTTCAGGACCCATAACCTTCAAAAATTCTAGAAAACTTCCGGAAGTTGCTGCCAATGTGCCCCTGGACAGAATCATGATAGAAACGGACAGCCCTTATCTTACTCCGGTACCTTTCAGAGGAAAAACCAACGAACCTGCTTACGTACAGTATGTTGCACAGAGAGTTGCGCAGCTGAAAGGCATATCCTCAGAAGAACTTGTGATAAAGGTGATCGAGAACACAAAAGCGCTGTTTACGAAAATTTAAACGTAAAGGACATCATAAAATCTGGAAAATTTGTTTGATTTATCAGCAATATGATATATAATTGTTTTGTAACGAATTTGTAAAGGATGTATAATAAATAATTCATCAAATTTGACAATTCCGATTTTTTAGTATAATATGGCATAAATTTACTATGACTGCCGGCTTAAATCACATTTTAAGAGAAATATTATCATAAAGGAGGTTGAAAAATGATTAATAATATTACGGCTATGAAAGATTTCTATCATAAAAATAGAAAATTAATATGGATTTCTTTAGCTGTATTAACATTGATTGCTGCATTTTTAATCTTCCAACTTACTGAAAAGCTTGTTACAATTGTTGAAGGAGATCAAATCATTGAATACAAATTTCATGGAGAGAAAAACGTAAAAGAAGTTCTTCTTGAAAAGGGAATCTACCTGGGGGATAATGACAGAATATCCATTTCTCTTTCGAAAAACCTGAAGGACAAAGAGAAGATCCTTGTCAGCAGAGGAATGCAGGTCAAACTGGTTGCTGACAATAAAGAATATGTCTTTGAGACCCCTGACAGAGAAGTAAAGAAGATCGTCGAAGAACTTGGGCTGGAAATCGGGGAGCTGGATATTGTTTCCCCGGAGGCAGATACCGTCCTGAAAGATGAATCCCAGGATCCTATAAAGATAACAAGAGTAAAAGAGGAAATCGTTGAGAACAAGCAAATTGTCAAGTATAACAAAGTAATTCGAAATAACGGTGAGTTGGATAAAGGGATCGTAAAAAAAGTGCAGAGCGGCAGAGACGGGCTCCGGACAGTGGCCGAGAAAGTCGTCTACCATGATGGAAAAGAAGTTGAGAGGATCGTCCTTGAGGAGAAAACAGTTGCAGAACCTGTGGATGAGATCGAAGAAGTTGGAACGAATGTTTTTATAGCAACATCAAGGGGAACGGTCAGGTTCCAAAATACGATGTATGTCACTGCCACGGGATATTGCTCCTGCAGTATCTGTACGGGAGCGGGTGATGGCACGATTACCGCAAGTGGGACAAGGACCACAGCTGGAAGAACCATAGCCGCATCCTCCAGATATTCATTTGGCACAGAATTTTTTATTCCTGGATTATCCGGCAGGACATTCGTGGTGGAGGATCGGGGAAGCGCCATAAGCGGGAACAAGATAGACATCTATTTTGCAACCCATGCAGAAGCTTTGCGGTTTGGAAGACAGACATTAAAGGTGTACGTATTGGAATAATAATTGAAGGCGGTGGGCGATGGAATATTTCATAGCTGCTTTCATAGGATATATATTGGGAACATTTCAGACATCATATATTCTGGGAAAGCTTTTCAGAAAAGACGACATAAGAAAGCATGGGACGCATAATGCCGGAGCCTCAAACGCAACCATTGTATTTGGGTGGAAATTTGGGGTCGTTACTGCGGTTCTTGATATTTTAAAGGCATATGCAGCAGTCGCCCTTGCGGCAAAGATTTTTGGAGCGGGCACACCGTTTCCTGTCATTGCTGGATTCTTTGCGGTGATAGGGCATATGTTTCCTTTCTACATGGGATTTAAAGGCGGAAAAGGTCTCGCATCCTATGTGGGAACCGTATTGGCTCTTGACTTGAAAATAGGAATAGCCATGATCCTGATCGTGCTGGTCATGACGATCGTTACCAATTATATCTTTTGGGGAACGATTGCCATAACCGCGGGATATCCCCTGTGGCTTATTTTGAACTTACAGAGAATCGATTTTCAAGTCCTGTTATTTCTGATGCTTTTTGTGATCATATTTATTAAGCATACCAATAATATGATGAAAATCATAAGGAGAGAAGAAGTAGGCTTAAGAGATCTGTTTAAGAAGAAAACATCCAGTGAAAATTAAAGTGGTCCCGTACAAACATACCCGCCTTAACCAAGGCGGGTATGTTATTTATAGGATATTCGCTTTTTTTAACCGGATGTCATCTCCGAAGAAATGAAGGAAAAGAAAGTTTCCCATGATTCTGGAGGCGAGTCTGGTGCTGTATCTTGCCTGAAGCTCTTTCAAAGACAGATTCGTTGAAATGATCATCTTCTTTTCGTCCTTCAGCCTTTTATTGATGAGGTTAAAAAGCTCATTGTTGGCGAAATCTGTGAGGTGCTCTGTTCCAAGGTCATCGATAATCAGAAGGTCGCTGGTGTAAAGATATGAAAGCGGACCTGTCGCCGAAGAAGAGAAGGGATCTGTATTAAATTTATTTTTCCGGATAATGTCCAGAAGGTCGGAAGCGGTCTGGTAAATCACCAGTCGTCCGCTGTCCAGAAGATCCTTGGCAATGCAGTGGGAAAGGAAAGTCTTCCCCAGACCGGATTCCCCGTACATATACAGGTTGATATATTCCGTTTCAAAATCTTTTATAAACTTGAGGCTCTTATGAAGAATATTTTGTATATTGAGCCTGGGGGATGCGGAGCCACTGTTACTGCGGTCTGAGTAATAATTGATGTTAAAAGTCTCAAAATTTTCTTTTTCGAGAATATTTCCAAGATTGGATTGGCCATAGTATTTTTCAATGAGAATTTTGTTGAAGCATCTGCAGGGCATATTATTCACAAATCCTTTGTCCATACAAAAACTGCATTCAGGTTTTATTTCCAGATAATCCTGAGGGTATCCCCAGGATGACAGGATCAGGGTTTCCTCTTTCTTTAGGGAGGTCATCTCCTCTTTTAATTTTTGAAGGTATTCAGTGCCCCCTGATTTCATGGACTGCATCACCAGCAGGAGTCCCATATGGTTCAGCTGTTCGTGAATGGTTTTGAGCTGTGGAATTTCTTCGTAAAGTTCATCGATTTTTTTCTTGTGAGTAAGCTTATCCCGGTTTATCCGATCGTTAAACTCCTGCAGGGTCTCATAATAGATTTCGTCTTTCATTTATTATCACTCCATATTTTTTCCTTTAGCTTTTTCTCAAGAAGGTCATAGTCATAGCCAGGATTCTCATCCTGTTTGCTTTTCTTATTTCTTGCTGGTGCGCCCTTGCCAGGCTCATCCCGGATTTCCCCGATGGTTTTAAAGTTGTTTTTGTGCCAGCTGCTTAATATGGTATCAAGGTACTTGAAATTTGGCTTATCAATAGAGCTCATTCGTCGGCAGCCTTCCATGACCATATCCATGCTCATGCCGAAGGTTTCGAACCATTTATCCATAAATTCTGTTTCCGGTTTTGAAGGTTGTCTTGAAAATCCAAGAAATTTCATGATGGTATAGTAATTGGTCCAGCGGACATTGGATTTTTCGATATGATCCATGGCACCTTCATAGGTTGTGATCCCCTGATCGTACCAGGAAGCTGCAACCCGGTTTAGATAGTTGAAGTCCTTCTTCTTTTTCTCCATGCAATATTCTACCAGGAGAGTGACGATTTCCGGAGAAAATTTAAATTCAACCAGCCAACTGTCGATCATTTTTATTTCTCTGGAACTGAGAGGCCTTGAAAACATATATTCAATGGTTTTGTACATATCCTTAATGGCGGCAGAGGGCTTGTGTGGTTGATTCTCTGGAAGCTTTACATTTTTACCTTCGAGCATCAGAGAAACTATGTTAAAGTATTTTATCCGGATATTATCACTGTCGCTGTTGTCCACCAGTACAATACCCTGGTCCTGCCAGTATTTCCATGCTCTCTCCACGTCGCTTTCCAATAGGTTGAGGCTTTTGGCGATCACCTTGTTGGTTATGGAAAGGAGGTTCATGCTCTGACAGTATTTTAAACCCAGAAGATATACCTTCACAAAATCTCCAGGGGCTATGGGCATATAGTGGTTAATAAAGGTGTTTTCTACCAGGGTGCAGGACAAGTCATCATTATTATTGATTATTTCAAAATGGTTCAAAGATATACACCAACTTACATCATATTTTAATTTTAATTATACCACAATTGCAGGGATTCATATCAGAGAGAATCATTATCGGTCGCAATTCCCACAGGTGAAATTTCTTAAGAATTCATTGCTATGAGTTAAAAATTATGATAGTATAACTTTGTAACAAATTTGTAAACAAAAAGGTGATATAGTGAATATGGAAAACCTTCAGACAAATATCAAAAAGGCGGCAAAAAAATCTCTAAGGTATCTGACAGACAACAGAAAGCAGGCAATTACAGCACTTTTTGCTGTAATATTAGTATTTGCATTCATGATTATTAGCTATTCTACCCATGCCTATTCCGTTTACTATAATGGAAGCCGGATCGCCGTGGTTAGAAATCTCCAGGATGTAACAAAAAGCTTCAATATTGTAGAGAATGAATTAGGAAGAAACTACAGACAGGATTCTATTCTCGTTGATAGCAGCATCACCCTTGAATATCAAAAAGCAGCAGCGAAAGAACTTACGAATATCAGCGATATCACTGAAAATATATATACGGCAGGAATTAAGCCTTGCGTAAAGGGGACAAGTATCCTTGTTGATGGGACGCTGATTGCTACAGCTAAATCCCAGAAGGATGCAAAGGAAGCTGTAGAAGCTGCCAAAATGAAACAGATCGTTATTGGGAACAATGAGGAACTCATTAGCGCTGAAGTAAATGAAAAAGTTGATTTCAAGGATGAAATCGTTGAAGTGAGCCAGGTACAGGACTTTGAGGGTACGCTTACGCTGTTGACAGCAGGTATGGACACCGGCGAAGACTATCAAATAAAAAAGAACGACACCATTTGGGATATCGCAGTCAACAGGGGAATGTCTATCGAAGCGCTGGGCAATGCAAATCCCAATGTGGACCTGGAAAGCCTCTCAGTTGGACAAACCATAAAAATAAGTGAAAAAGAAGCCATTCTTAGCGTAACCTATCAGAAAAAAGCACTGGAAAGCGAGGGAATTCCTTTCCAAACGACTTTTGTGAATGACAGCACCCTATATACTGGTGAAAAGAAGGTCAAGTCTCCGGGGATAGAAGGAATAAAAGAAAAGACCATGCTGTATACTTTTTTAGATGGTAAAAAAGTCAGTGAAGAGAGAACTGCAGAAAGGGTCATAAAAGAACCTGTCAATGAAGTGGTTTCTGTGGGGACTAAACCATTGCCTGTATTCCAACCAACCGGGAAATTCGTTATGCCGGCAACCGGGAGGATCACTGCCTTATATGGAGACGACAGAGGAGACCATATGCATACGGGTATCGACATCGTCCAGTGGGCAGGAAGCCCTACAGGGGTTTATGCTGCGGATGGAGGACAAGTCATAAAAGTGGTCATCGGAGGATATAATGGCGGAAGAGGAAACTATCTGGAGATTAGCCACGGTAACGGAATCTCGACCATGTATCTGCATATGAACACCATCAGCGTCAAGACGGGTCAAAGTGTTGACAAGGGACAGCAAATCGGGATCATGGGTAATACAGGAAGAAGCTATGGAGTCCATTTGCATTTTGAAGTGCATAAGAACGGAATTGCAGTGAATCCCAACAACTATTTTGGTTATATCAGAGATAATTTAAGCGTCAGAGCTAAGCAGAACTGACGGATAGTGTAGCTGTGGAAATTATTTGTATTTAATAATGAGTTGAAATATGATATAATTCTTCCCAGTAAATAGATAATGTATGAAGGGAAGTTACAAATGGATCGTTTAATTATAGAAGGCGGACACCCGCTAAAGGGTGAAGTAACCATAGCAGGAGCCAAAAACGCCGCATTAGGCCTTATACCCGCTGTATTATTAGCAGAAGGCGTATGTAAGCTGGAGAATGTGCCCAATATCAAAGATGTCAACAGGTTTATCAATATACTCAGTAAAATGGGAGCTAAAATAGAAAGACCCAATAACAATACGGTTATTTTCGATACCTCATCGGTGGCTCAATATGAAATGATGGATGACGAGACCCGGAAGATGCGAGCTTCTTATTATTTGATTGGCGCATTGCTTGGAAGATTTAAGAAGGTAGTGATCCCATTTCCTGGAGGATGCAACATCGGGGTAAGACCAATCGACCAGCATATCAAGGGGTTTGAAGCTTTGGGAGCAAAAGTCGAAATTGAACACGGAATTATAAAAGCTTATGCAGATGAACTGATAGGAGCTTCAATTTATATGGACGTAGTCAGTGTAGGCGCCACTATAAATATCATGCTGGCAGCTGTAAGAGCAAAGGGCGTGACCATCCTGGAGAATGCGGCAAAAGAGCCTCATGTGGTTGACGTAGCCAACTTCCTTAACCTGATGGGTGCGAATATCAAGGGGGCTGGAACTGACATTATCAAGATCACAGGCGTGAGTAAGATGCACGGCTGCGAGTATATGGTCATTCCCGACCAAATTGAGGCGGGTACCTATATGATCGCGGCGGTAGCGACAAAGGGAGATGTTTTGATCAAGAACATTATTCCCAAGCATCTGGAATCCATTTCGGCAAAACTTATCGAAATGGGAGCGGAGATCTTTGAGTATGATGATTCCATCAGAGTTATCGGCAAAGAAAATTTAAGAGCGATAAATATAAAGACCCTTCCTTATCCGGGATTTCCTACAGACTTGCAGCAGCCCATGGCGGTATTGATGTGCATGGCCCAGGGACTTGGAACAATCACAGAAAGCATTTTTGAAAATCGATTCAAATATGTGGACGAACTGCAAAGAATGGGCGCTGAGATCCTTGTAAACGGCCGTGCGGCAATGATCAGTGGGAAAAAGAAGTTGTCGGGCACCAAATTGAGCGCAACTGACCTAAGAGCAGGCGCTGCCATGGTGATCGCAGGTCTTGTTGCCGATGGGAAGACGGAAGTCACGGAACTCAAGCACTTGGACAGAGGATATGAAAATATGGAACAGAAGCTCCTGGGACTTGGGGCTAAAATAGTAAGAATTCGCGACTGACAAAAACCCCGGATGGTATCCGGGGTTTTAAGGTTTTATTAAGAAAAAATAGATATTATTAAATTAAGGTTTCTGCTACTATGAAATTATAGGATCAGGAATCGGAGGAGCTCAGATGAGATTTTGCAGTTTATACAGCGGAAGCAGCGGAAATTGCCTCTATGTTGAAGGCAGCTACGGAAAAATTTTGGTGGATGCAGGCCTCAGCGGTATCAAGATATCTTCAGCGTTAAAAGAAATTGATGTTTCCATCCAGGAGGTCAATGGCATTCTGATCACACACGACCATTCTGACCATATTAAGGGAGCGGGCATTCTTTCCAGAAAATACAATATTCCCTTATACCTGAATGAAGGTACCTGGAACATCATAAAAGATCAGGTTGGTAAAGTGAAAGATGAGAATGTGAAAATTTTCGATAGTTCTAAAAGCTTTGACATCGAGGACCTTCATATCAAGCCTTTTCCCATCAATCACGATGCAAGTGAACCGGTTGGGTTTGCCGTCTACTGCGAAAAAAACAAAGTCAGCATCGTTACAGATACGGGAACTGTGGATGAAGTCATCTACAGTCATGTCATGGAAAGCGACCTTCTGGTAATGGAATCAAACCATGATGTGAACATGCTTATGGCAGGGAGATATCCGTATTTTCTAAAAAAAAGGATCCAGGGTGATTTGGGGCATCTTTCCAACGAGTGTGCAGCTGAAATCATTGTTTCGTTGGCAGAACAAGGCCTGAACCGAGTCGTTCTCGCTCACCTTAGCGATGAGAATAACTTTCCTCAGCTGGCGTTGGAAACCACAATGAACCAGCTAAGGGCTAACAAAATGGAAGATGAGATATCCGTAGAAGTAGCATCCCGCTATACAAGGAGTAATATATATAATCTATGATTCGAGGTGAATGTTATGGAAAGATTCAATGAATCAGAAAATAATAACCAGGACTTGAAGGACGCCGAGGAAATACCACCCCGTTGGGAAGCAAGCACAAGGGAGGCTTCCTATGGTAAGAAAAAAGACAAAAGAGGATTTCTGAAATATTTCATTGTGGGACTTTCAGGAGCAATAATCGGAAGCAGTGTCATGGGCTATCTGGCCTGGGGCTATATCAGCAGCAACACAGACAACGAGGGAAACACTTCAGCCGGTTCCGTCAACAATGTAATTTACACGAAGGATAACCCGCCTACCACGGTAGAGGCTGTGGCAGAGCTGGTTACCCCTGCAGTCGTAGGAATAACCACCGTTGAATTGACCCAAAATATGTTCAATCAACAGTCTGAAGTAACGGGCATAGGCTCAGGAGTCATTGTCACATCAGACGGATACATACTCACTAATCAGCATGTTGTAACGGAAAATCCCAAGAGCATCTCCGTTTCTCTGAAGGATGGCAGAACTTTTGAAGGGGTAAAAATCTGGTCGGATGCTACCCTTGATCTTGCAGTGATCAAGATCGAAGCGGAAAATTTACCGAAAGCTTCACTGGGTAATTCCGATGAACTGAGTGTTGGTGAACTTGCTGTAGCCATTGGAAATCCTCTGGGGCTGACTTTTGAAAGGACTGTGACGGCGGGTATCGTAAGTGCGTTAAACAGAAGTATCACCGTAAGCAAAAGTACCATATCAGAAGATCTGATCCAGACAGATGCATCCATCAATTCCGGGAATAGTGGAGGGCCTCTTCTCAATAAAAGTGGTGAGGTAATTGGGATAAATACCTACAAAATCGATACGGGTGAAGGGATGGGGTTTGCGATCCCTATCAATATCGCCAAACCTATCATCAATCAAATTGTTAAAAACGGTGAATTCAAACCGACAGTCATGGGAATCACCTGCATAGACAGGGAAATTGCTAAATATTACACACAGGCTACTGATGTGGATCTTAAATCGGGAATTCTCATCATAAACGTGCAGTCAGATTCCGGCGCTGATAAGGCAGGCCTTAAAGCGGACGATATCATCACGAAAGTTGATGGGACCGAAGTAAACACCATGCTGAAGCTCAGAGAAATGCTTTACAAAAAGTTGCCTGGTCAGACAGTCAGTGTGGAGTACAAAAGAAACGGAAAAACAAATACTGTTACAGTGGAGCTGACAGCTGAAACCACTGCAGAGTAAAAGAGCCCACCAAAAGGGCTCTTTTCTCATCGTTGTAAAACCGGCGATTTTATAATAGAATATAGAAGTGAAAACAATAAAACCTACGAGGTAAATGAAATGGCAAAGAAAAAGAAACGGAATTCTCCTTCAGCTGGCAGAAATAGCGGAAGAAACGGATGCAGTCAGAATGTCTACAATGAAAATTTCAAGAAGGAGAATTATTCAAAAGCAAAGGGACTTTTGTTCAGAAACAAATATTTCTGGTTAAGTGCTTTATGTGGACTATATTTTCTGAAGGAATTTAATCCGGCATTTGCATGGTTTGGTGCTTTAGGTGCCCTGGGGTTTTATAAAAACGAAAATCCCTGGTTTCGAAAGTTGATATTTTTAAGCTTATTAAGTGTGCTGGGATTGGTAGGTTTTTTTGTCTGATGACAATTGGAATGATTTGAGAGATCCTAGAATAAATTACGACTGGAGAGAGCAAAATGAGTCAGAAAATAAACATCAAAGATATGAATTACGGCGACTGCATCAAGACATTTCTTATGATTAAAAATATTGATCTGAAAAAAGCGAAAAATGATGCCATGTATCTGGATATGATCCTGGGAGATTCCAATGGATCTGAGGCTAACGCGAAACTTTGGAATGCGGATTCCTCTATGGCAGCCTATAAAAATGGGGATCTGGTTTTTGTTGATTTTCTCGTTCAGAAATTCAACAACAAAGTGCAGCTGAGACTTAATACCATCAGGAAGTCAAACGAAAATGATCCGGTAAAAATCGAGGAATTCGTGGAAGCCGCTCCTGACTCTTCAGAGAGCATGTTTGACCTGATCCAAAAATATATCGAGGGTTTTGTAAATGAAGATCTGAAGCTTATAACCAGCCATCTTATTGAATTGAAAAAAGAAAAACTGGAATACTACCCCGCAGCGAAGACGCACCATCATGCGGTTAAAGCCGGACTTTTATACCACGTGGTTACCATGCTGAAGCTTGGGGACAGTATAAGCCGTCATTATGAATTTATCAACAGGGACCTGCTATTCAGTGGGATCATACTCCATGACCTTTCCAAGGTAGATGAAATGGACTCCAACGAACTGGGGATCGTTGAGGACTACACAAAAGAAGGGAAACTTTTAGGGCACATCATCCAGGGGATCAATGAAATTGACCGGGCAGCGGCATATCTTGGCACAAATGAAGAGGTCAAGCTTCTGCTCCAGCATATGCTTCTTACCCACCATTACCATGCAGAGTACGGGAGCCCTAAGAAACCGCTTATCCCGGAAGCTGAGCTGCTTCATTATATCGACCTCATTGACGCAAGGATGTATACTATGAACCGAGTGCTGGACACTGCCGAAGAAGGCGGTTTTGCGGACAGAAGCATGACCCTTGAAGGCAGAAACATGTATAAAGCTCAATTAAGCTGACTCGTCTTCGTGGATTGGAGGGGTGTAATACCCCAGACTGAGAGTAAAAAGCGGATTGTTTAGTCGAAATCCGAATTTTCTGACTATTTAATGGAAAAGGCTTGACACTTGATCGTATGAGCCTTATAATTATTTCTAATACGGAATTATAGAAAAAGCAATGACGAAGAGAAAAGTACCGTTTACTGTGACCCAGAGAGCTGATGGTTGGTGAAAATCAGTGTCAGAGTGGTATGCAATACTCACTTAAGAGCATCTTGGCTGAAAGAACTCATGATAAGTTCAATTAGGTTGGGGCGGATTCCTCCGATAAAAGGATAGGATCAGAATAGGATATCTGTGGATATCGGTTATAATGGTCTGAATAATAAGGCAGCTGCGCTGCGAATTAGGGTGGTACCACGGTATATTGATCTTTCGTCCCTATAAGTATATTGTACTTATAGGGATGGAAGATTTTTTTTTAGAGTAAGAAAGTTGTAACAAATAAAAATATTAGGAGGAAACAAAAATGAGTAAAATGTATTATGATGTGGATTGTAACTTAGATGTATTAAAGGGAAAGAAAGTGGCCATTATCGGGTACGGCAGCCAAGGACATGCACATGCCCTGAATCTTAAAGAAAGCGGCATTGACGTTATTATAGGACTATATGAAGGCAGCAAATCATGGAAAATTGCTGAAGAAGCAGGTCTCACAGTAGATACTGCAGCAAAAGCGACAAAAGCAGCAGATGTCATAATGATCCTGGTAAATGATGAAAAACAGCCGAAGCTTTTCAAGGAAGAAATCGAACCAAATCTCGCACCAGGAAAATATCTTGCGTTTGCTCATGGATTCAACATCCTTTACAACCAGGTTGCCCCTGCTGCAGACATCAATATTTTTATGTGCGCGCCAAAAGGTCCTGGACATATCGTAAGAAGAATGTATCAGGAAGGCAAAGGAACACCTTGTCTCGTAGCCGTTCAACAGGATCCAAGCGGAGATGCCATGGCGGTAGGTCTTGCCTATGCAGCTGCTATCGGAGGGGGAAGAGCAGGAATTCTTGAAACGACTTTCAAAGAAGAAACTGAAACAGATCTTTTCGGTGAGCAGGCAGTACTTTGCGGAGGCGTCACCGAATTAATTAAAGCAGGCTTTGATACTTTAGTAGAAGCCGGATACCAGCCAGAAAGCGCATACTTCGAGTGCCTTAATGAAATGAAACTTATCGTAGACCTGATTGCTGAAGGCGGTTTCAGCCAGATGAGATATTCAATCAGCGATACTGCGGAATATGGCGATTACAGAGTAGGAAAAAGAATCATTACTGACGAAACAAGAAAAGAAATGAAGAAAGTTCTTACAGAGATCCAGGAAGGCACTTTCGCAAAGGAATGGCTTCAGGAAAACAGCGTAAACAGACCTTACTTCCTTGCAAAAAGAAGAATTGAAAGCGAGCACCTGATTGAAACAGTTGGAAAGAAATTAAGAAAAATGATGCCGTGGATAAAAGCAAAAGAATAAGGGAGTGAAATCATGAGAAGCGATGATATGAAATGTGGAGTGGCTAAAGCTCCGCACAGATCATTATTAAAAGCAAGCGGGTATACCGATGCAGAAATCAACAAACCGCTTATAGGGATAGCGAATTCTTTCAATGAAATTGTTCCCGGACATATAGAGCTTCGAACGATTGCTGAAGCTGCAAAAAAAGGTGTATTAATGGCAGGAGGAACTCCTATGGAGTTCCCCACCATTGCAGTCTGCGATGGAATCGCCATGAACCACGAAGGAATGAAATATTCCCTTCCCAGCAGGGAAATCATTGCTGACAGCATAGAGATCATGGTAAAAGCCCATGGACTTGATGGGGTTGTACTCATCCCAAACTGCGACAAGTCAGTGCCTGCCATGATGATGGCAGCGGCAAGACTGAACGTTCCTGCAATCGTGATCAGTGGAGGTCCCATGCTTGCAGGGAGATACCATGATCAGGACGTAGACCTGATTACTGTTTTTGAAGGGGTTGGCGCTGTTACCAATGGACAAATGACGGATGAAGAACTGGAAGAGCTTGAAAATGCGGCATGTCCCACATGCGGATCATGTTCAGGAATGTTCACTGCAAACTCCATGAACTGCATCAGTGAAGCCATCGGAATGGCCCTCCCGGGAAACGGCACGATTCCTGCAGTATATTCCGATAGAAAAAGACTTGCAAAAGAATCAGGCATGAAAATTATGGAGCTTGTGAATAAAAACATACGACCGAGAGATATTATGACCTTGGAAGCCTTCGAAAACGCCTTTACGGTAGATATGGCACTTGGGTGTTCCACAAATACGATGCTCCATTTGACTGCAATCGCAAACGAAGCCGGAGTAGACTTCAATCTTGACAAGATCAACGAGATCAGTATGAAGACTCCAAATCTTTGCAGATTAAGCCCGGCAGGTCCTTATCACATAGAGGAGCTGCATATGGCAGGCGGCATCATGGCCGTCATGAATGAGCTTGACAAAAAAAATCTGCTTCACAGTGAACTCATCAATGTCAGCGGACTTACTGTTGGAGAACAGATCAAGGGCAAAGTTAAAAAAGGCAGCAAGGTCATTGCCGATATTGATGCACCATACAGTCAGACCGGAGGAATACGAGTCCTGCGAGGCAATCTGGCTCCTGATGGCGCAGTTGTGAAACAATCGGCAGTTGCACCGGAAATGATGCAGAGAGTCATGAAAGCGGTTGTATTCGACAGTGAAGATTTGGCCGTTGAAGCGATACTTGCTGGAAAGATCCAGAAGGACGACTGTATTGTTATCAGATATGAAGGACCAAAAGGCGGCCCAGGGATGAGAGAGATGCTTACACCAACCTCAACCTTAGCTGGAATGGGTCTTGACAAGGATGTAGCGCTGATAACTGATGGAAGATTTTCAGGAGGGACAAGGGGAGCAGCCATTGGCCATGTTTCACCGGAAGCCTGTGAGGGCGGACCCATAGCGCTTGTCCAAAATGGAGACGTCATTGAGATCGATATTATTAATGGCAGACTTGAGCTCAAGGTTGATGAAAAAGAACTTGAAGAGAGAAGAAAAGTTCTCGTAATCAAAAAACCTGATGTTCAAGGATATATCAAAAGATATTCTGAAATGGTCTCCTCAGCCTCAACAGGGGCCATCGTTTAACAAATAAGGATACACAAAATACACTGGGGGTGTACACTGTGGCAATGATGACGGGGTCTCAGATGGTTGTTGAGTGTTTGAAGCAGAACAAGGTTGAAACGATCTTCGGTTTTCAAGGGGGAGCGGTCATACCGCTGTTCGATGCGCTTTACGATGAAAAAGAGACATTTAAGATTATAAGACCTGCCCATGAACAGGGGGCTGTTCATGCTGCAGACGGATATGCAAGAACCACCGGAAAAACCGGAGTGTGCATTGTCACCTCAGGACCGGGAGCCACCAATACGGTAACAGGGATAGCCAATGCCTATATGGATTCTGTTCCCCTGGTGGTCATAACCGGACAGGTCGCTTCGGTACTATTAGGCAAGGATTCCTTTCAGGAAATTGATATCACTGGGATCACGATGCCCATAACAAAATACAACATTCTGATCAAAGACATCACACAACTTACGAGGGCGCTTACAAGAGCCTTCAGGATCGCTTCGGCCGGCCGGCCGGGGCCGGTCCTGGTGGATATCACCAAGGATGTCCTCATGAAAAAAGACCGGTTCATATCCTATTTCGAGGAGCCCTTGCTGGTATGCGAATCAACCATAGAAGATGAACACGCAAAAAAATTAGCTGGTCTGATCAATACTTCTTTGAGGCCAGTGATTTATGCAGGTGGTGGAGTTAAAATTTCCGGAGCTCAGAAGGATTTAGTAAATCTGGCTGAAAAGAACGGAATTCCGGTTGTGAACACCCTTATGGGGCTGGGAACCATTCCCAGAGATCACATGCTTTCCCTGGGAATGGTTGGGATGCATGGTTTCCGGGAAGCCAACTTTGCGGTAACTAATTGTGACCTGGTTATTGCCATAGGTGCAAGATTCTCAGATCGGGTGGTTGGAAAAAAAGACCGGTTCGCACCAAATGCAAAAATCATTCACTTAGATATCGACGAGACGGAAATTGATAAGAACATGCCTGCGCATTATTCAAATGTATGTGATGTGAAGAAGTCCATTGATTCCATAATGAGATATGTGGATGAAAATAAAAGGCAAGACTGGTATGCTCAGATCCAAAACTGGAAGGTTGAGGACAGGATCACACCGGATATGTTTGTGGCTAAGAATATCATTGGGGAGATTAACCATAAATTTGAACAAAGCGATAACATTGTGGTTACCGATGTAGGACAACATCAAATGTGGACAGCCCAGTACTGGAATTTCAATGGGAGAACAGATTTTGTGACCTCCGGCGGGCTTGGAACCATGGGTTATGGCCTTGGAGCGTCCTATGGCAGCAAGATTGGAAACCCGGACAGGAATGTGATCCTGTTTGTGGGTGACGGCGGGTTTCGGATGAGCTGTCAGGAACTTGTAACGATTGCGAAATATAAAATCCCTGTTATGATCGTTCTGATGAACAACTCGACACTGGGGATGGTAAGGCAGTGGCAGCATTTGTTCAGCAACAGAAGATATATGGAAACGGACATTGATGAGGACGTGGATTATATCAAACTGGCAGGAGCTTACGGAATAAAGGCTGAAAAGGTCCAGGATATGGATTCTTTGAAATCATTCCTGAACGGCTTTGAAGAAATTTCTGAACCCATGCTTTTAGAGTGCAAAATAAACAAAGACGACATGGTGCTTCCCATTGTTCCACCAGGAGAAGCCATCGATGAACAAATAATTGACTTGTATTGATAATCATTCGAAAGAGTGATTATTCTTTTAAACGGATTCTTTTAGAAAGGAGCTGAACGATTTGGGTAAAAAAATAATTATTTTTGATACAACCTTAAGGGATGGCGAGCAGTCTCCAGGTTGCAGCATGAACAATAAAGAAAAACTTCAGTTTGCCAAGCAATTAGAAAGACTGAATGTAGATGTCATAGAAGCCGGTTTTGCAGCATCGTCTCCTGGGGATTTCGAGTCAGTAAAGAGCATTGCAGAGGAAATGAAGAATTCAACCGTTGCTGTCCTGGCCAGAGCGATGAAAAATGATATCGATAAGGGCTGGGAAGCGGTCAAAAACGCTGTAAGCCCCAGAATCCATACCTTCATAGCCACCTCGGACATCCATATGCAGTACAAGCTGAAAATGGCTCCGGAAGACGTGGTAAAAAGAGCGGAAGAAATGGTGGCGTATGCGGCGAGATTCTCCCCCGAGGTGGAATTCTCCGCAGAAGATGCCACAAGAAGCGATCCCAAATTTCTCGCGCATGTTTTTGACCGGGTGATAAAAGCAGGAGCAAAAATCATCAACATCCCGGATACCGTAGGATATACCACGCCTGACGAGTATTTTCAATTCATAATGGAAATTCGAAAAAGGTCCGAATATCTTGATAAAGCGATAATTTCAGTGCATTGCCATAACGATCTGGGTCTTGCTGTTGCTAATACCCTGGCTGCGGCTAAAGCAGGTGCAACTCAGTTTGAATGCACCGTTAATGGCATAGGGGAGAGGGCTGGAAATGCAGCCATGGAAGAACTGGTTATGATCATGGATACAAGAAAAGATATTTACGGATATGAATGTAATATTAAGACGGAAGAAATCATGAAAACCAGCTCCCTCCTGACCAGGATTACCGGAGTGCATGTACAGCCCAACAAAGCCATCGTTGGCGCAAATGCCTTCGCTCACGAGTCGGGGATCCATCAGCATGGTATGCTGAGCCATGAAAAGACTTATGAAATCATGACGCCTGAATCCATTGGGCTCTCAAAGAGCAAGATGGTGCTGGGCAAGCATTCCGGAAGGCATGCCTTCAAGGAACGAATAGAATCCTTAGGCTATGATCTGGACAAGGATGAGCTGGATCTGGCATTTGTGCAGTTCAAAGAGCTGGCTGACAAGAAAAAAGAGGTTTTCGACCGTGATATTGAAGCGATCGTATCAAAAAGAGCCATCGAATCTCCTGAAACCTATAAGCTGGTGAGGTATGTGATCAACAGCGGAAATACCATTACCTCTACGGCTGCCGTGACACTGGAAACCAGTGAAGGCAGGGAAGAGAAAGTTGCCACTGGAGATGGTCCCGTTGACGCTTCCTTCAACGCCATCGTTAAATTTCTTGATACGGAGATCTCCCTGGAGGATTACTCCATTCAGTCCGTAACGGAAGGAACCGATGCGCTGGGAGAAGCTCTGGTGAGGATAAAAGCTGCTGATAAAAAATATACCGGCAGAGGTCTCAGTACCGATATTGTGGAGTCGAGCATAGCTGCCTACCTTGCAGCGGTAAATAAAATGCTGGAAGATAGAAGGATGATGCAAGATGAACAGGAAAATTGAAATATTTGATTCATCCTTGAGAGATGGCGCCCAGGGGAGCGGGATCTCCTATTCCCTGGATGACAAAGTCAAAATAACGCTGGAACTGGATGATTTGGGCGTCGATTATATCGAGGCTGGAAACCCAGGCTCAAATCAGAAAGACCGAGAATATTTTGAAAAAATAAATAGTATGACCTTGAAGAATTCCCGTCTTGTGGCTTTTGGATCCACCAGAAGGAAAAAATGCAGGGCAGAAGATGACGGCAATGTAAATAGCCTTTTGATTGCCAATACACCCTCCATAAGCATATTTGGTAAGTCCTGGGATTACCATGTTACAGACGTCTTAGTCACTTCGTTGGAAGAGAACCTGGAGATGATTTACGACACCATCGCATACCTTAAGTCCATGGGGAAAGAAATGATATTTGATGCCGAGCATTTCTTTGACGGTTATAAGAATAACCCTGATTATGCCCTCAAAAGTCTTAAAGCCGCACAGGATGCCGGAGCATCTGTACTGGCGCTGTGCGATACCAACGGGGGAGCTTTTCCAGATGAAATTTATGAAATAACTAAAAAAGTCCGATCCATTTTTGATGTCAGAATTGGTATCCATGTTCATAATGATGGGGGAATGGCAGTAGCCAATTCCATCATGGCTGTAGCCGCCGGAGCAACCCATGTTCAGGGAACCTTTATCGGGATAGGAGAAAGGTGCGGCAATGCAAATCTTTCCACTATCATTCCTAATCTGCAGATCAAGAAAGGATATGACTGCATACCAGAAGAGAATCTTTCGAAACTGACCCAGTCCGCCAGATATATTGCAGAAGTATCTAATCTGACGCTGGACCAGTCAATGCCCTATATCGGCAACAATGCATTCGCCCATAAAGGCGGTATGCATATCGATGGGATCGTAAAGGCTAAAGGCTCCTTTGAGCACATCGAGCCGGAGGCAGTGGGCAATTCCAGGAAATTCATCATGTCTGAAGTTTCCGGCAAGAACACCGTAATAAAAACCATCAACAAGATTGCCCCTGAATTGACAAAGGATTCTCCTGAGACAAAGGAAATTGTGGATCTTTTGAAGAAGCTTGAACATGGTGGCTATCAGTTTGAGGGTGCGGAGGCGTCCTTCGAACTTCTCATCAGAAAGCATCTGGGAATTTATAAGCCCTTCTTTAATCTTGAATATTACAAGATCATAGAGGAGGAATCGAAGGAATCCAACGACAACACGGCATCCGCTCTCATTAAGGTAAGAGTGAAGGATAAAACCGAGATGACGGCAGCTGAAGGAAACGGTCCTGTAAATGCCATAGACAAAGCGATCCGGAAAGCTCTGGGGGTATTTTATATGAACCTGAAGAATTTTCATCTGTCGGATTACAAGGTCAGGGTTTTGGATGGAAAAAACACCGCAGCGAAAGTAAGGGTTCTCATAGAATCCACTGATGGAATAAACTTTTGGAGCACTATTGGTGTTTCCACAAATATTATTGAGGCCAGCGTGAATGCACTGGTGGACTCCATTGAGTATAAATTGATCAAGGATCTTGAAAAACAAGCGAAAAACAACGGAAATGATAAAGATACAGAAAATATTGAATAAACAAACTTGACATATGGAGGATAAAATGGATTATAAATTAGCAGTAATAAAAGGAGACGGGATAGGTCCTGAGGTAGTTGACGCTGCACTGGAGATTCTGGACGCTGTGGGAGAAAAATTCGGACATAAATTTGAATACACCGAGGTAATGGCAGGGGGAGCGGCATACGATAAATTCGGGACTCCCCTTCCGGCTGAAACCATGGAGGTCTGCCTGAAAAGCGATGCCGTGATTTTGGGTGCTGTCGGCGGGCTTAAATGGGATAACCTTCCTGGAAACGAAAGGCCGGAAGCGGCTCTTCTTGGCCTAAGAAAAGGGCTGGGTCTTTTTGCAAATATAAGACCTGCCATTTTGTTTGAAGCCCTCAAGGATTCCTGTCCATTGAAACCGGAGATCATCGGAGATGGGCTTGATATCTGCGTTGTAAGGGAACTGACCGGCGGAATCTATTTTGGTGAAAGAGGCTTCAAGGATACCGATATGGGCAAGGCAGCATACGATATCGAAATCTACAGCGAAAAAGAAGTTGAGCGTATCGCTAAAGTCGCTTTTGAGATGGCCATGAAAAGAGGCAAAAAACTGATGAGTGTAGACAAGGCGAATATCCTTGAAAGCTCAAGGCTTTGGAGAAGAGTTGTTCAGGAAGTGGCTAAGGATTATCCTGAGGTTGAACTAAGCCACATGTACGTTGATAATGCGGCTATGCAGCTTGTGAGAGATCCTAAGCAATTTGACGTGATCGTCACCAGTAACATGTTCGGGGACATTCTGTCCGACGAAGCCAGCATGATTACAGGTTCTATTGGAATGCTTCCATCAGCAAGTTTGGGAGACAACAACAAGGGCATGTACGAACCCATTCATGGGTCAGCACCTGACATTGCAGGTCAGGAAAAAGCCAACCCTATCGCTACGGTCATGTCCATGGCAATGATGCTGAAATACTCCTTCGGTTTGATCGAAGAATCCGACTGCATTGAAAGTGCTGTGACAAAAACTTTAAATGCAGGAAACAGGACCGGAGATATCGCAAAGCCGGGAGAAAAAGTATTGACGACATCAGAAATGACAGAGGCAATAAAAGCATATATTTAAGCATAAGCGCCTTAGGGCGCTTTTTCGATTTACAATTTACTTCTACAAGGATAGGAGGACACAATGATATCCACGGAGGTTCAGATCGCATTTTTAATAACGCTACTGGCGGGCTTGTCCACATGCATTGGTGCCATAGCGGTCGTCATGAAAAAAAATATTAGTGATACTTATCTTTCCATATCTCTTGCTTTTTCTGCAGGGGTGATGATATTTGTTTCTTTCAACGAGA
>JAAXUP010000024.1 GCA_013335935.1 Eubacteriaceae bacterium
ATAATCAAAAAATTTATTTTTAAAATCCCTTATTTTGTTGAGGTCGAATTGGTTTTTATGGATTGCATCGATTATTTCCCTGGTATCCTTCACTAAAGGACCTGGAATGAATTCGTTGTAGTCGTAGTAGAAGTCTCTCTCTATTTTATACTTTTCCAGATCATATGCAAAGAAAAGCATAGGTTTTTCCAGCAGGGAATATTCAAAAACCACTGAGGAGTAGTCGGTGATCATCAAATCACTCAGGAGCATCAGCTCGTTAATATCTTCTCTTTCGGACAGATCCAGAACAAAACCCTTTAGCTCCTCACTGACTTCAAAACCTTTGCTGACAAAAGGATGAAGCTTCAGCACAAGGATATATTCTTTCCCCAGGCTTTCTTTCATCAGGTTAAAATCAAGTTTCGCCTCGTTCCTGGCATCGAATCTGCTGTCACCTCTGAAGGTTGGAGCATAAAGGATTACTTTCTTTCCTCTGATTTCAGGATATCTATTATACAGATCGGTCTTTATCTTTTCTATTTTTTCAGTGTCAAAAAACAGATCCGTTCGGGGTATCCCGATGGATATGATGCTCTCTTCGCTGATACCAAAGCCTTCTGCATAATATTTCTTTACTTCATTGGAACTTACCAGCACCTTGTCGTAATTGGAATGGATCCTGATCTTACTGAGAAACTTTTTGTCTGCGCCGAAAGTCTTCTCCACAGTTGAGTATCCGAATTTTTTAAAAGCGCCGCAGGCATGCCAGACCTGATATATCCTGGTCTCCTTTTTAGGTTTCACCGCATACACCGGGTAATAGTAATCATCGATAATGAAATACCTGCAGGTTGCAAGGTGATAGATCCCTTTGATCATCGCCAAAAGGTAAAGGAGTTTTCCCTTAAAGTCATTTTGGGATTTATGGAGCAAAAGAACAGTTTTATAGTTCCTTCGGCTTTTTTTGATTTCATCATAAATAAACCGGAGGTTCCCCTCCAGCTTTCCTGTGCTGATATTTGCCAGCACGATCTTATTTCCAACAGGGAGCATGCTGAAGATTCCATAGAACACCTGCAGCAGGATTTTTCTAAATTCGTTGATCAATCTAACCCCTCATTTATATTGAATATACAATCGATGACCCGGTCGGTTGATTTGCCATCAGTATGTTCAAAAAATTTATCCCTGAATATCCCGACTTTTTCAAATTCATAATCCTCATTTTTAATGGCTTCTAACAGATCATCGAAGGTCCTGCATATTTTCCCAGGAACAAAGCTTTCAAAGTCATAATAGAAATCCCGTTTCGATATATAATCCTCCAGATCATACGCAAAAAACAGCATGGGTTTATTCAAAAGGGAATAGTCAAAGCAGGTGGAAGAATAATCTGTGATCATCAGATCGGTAATAAACAAAAGATCGTTTATTTCCCGGTTCTCTGACATGTCATAGAATACGCCCTCGTATTCCGCTGGATACTCCAGTCCTTTTTTTACAAAGGGATGCATCTTGAAGATCACAACATATTCATCCCCACACATTTCATAAAGTTTTTCATAGTTGATCTGATCAAAATCATAGTAGGCGGTTTTTGCTCCATTACCTCTGAAGGTGGGAGCAAACATAATAACTTTTTTCCCCAAAAGCTCAGGATAAGCTTTATAAAGATCAGCCTTGGTGCTTTCTTCATATTCCTTGTCGAAGAAGACATCCGTCCTGGGTATTCCTGTAGGATATACTTTGCACTCTTCCACACCAAAACCTTCTGCGTAATATTTTACGACATCCTGAGAACTAACGGTTACCTTGGTATAATTTTTATGATGGTTGGAAAATGGCGAAGGCCCCCCAATTTTTCCGACCCTGCTGTACCCAAATGTTTTAAAGGCTCCCACAGCGTGCCACAATTGAATCAGTTCCGTATTTTCCCTAAGCTTAAGGGGATAGATCATGGGATAGAAATCATCCACAAAAATATATTTGGATACAGCAAGATAATAAGGCATGGCCAGTTTATCCCTGATATTTCTTTTATGAGTCACTTTTTCCTTAAAAAGATAGCTGTATTCAAAATCAAGACCTCTTTCTTTCATCCTGTCATGAACAAACCTCATATTCCCGCTTAAGTTGCTTCGGGAGTCCGTAGCAAACAGCACCCTCTTTTCATTTTGCGGAAAGATCGCTGCGCATAGCCTGTAAAGAAGGCTGTATACAAAATCTCTTGTGGCTTTAACCATATTTTTTATAGTTCTTTTACTCTTAAGCGCTGCTGCCTTGTAATTTACGATTTCGACCACCATATGTCCAAAAGCTTTTTCGATATACGGATTGACGACATATCGGTTTCTTCCATATCGGAATATTTTCGTATAATTCTCATTTTCAGCAATTTCGCTATTTTTAAAAAACAGGCTTTCATACACATTTTCAGGAGTCACGATTCTTATGAAAACATCCCATATTCCATGAGGAAGGGGATAGGTTTCCTTTATTGTGGTAATATTTATTCTGCTTTGAAATTTTCCATCTTCATCTGGACGGATGGGTATGGATATTTCACTTTCCCCGGGAAGATTTCTGAGGATAAGGTAACATTTTTCAGCCTTACGTTTTTGAAGAAGCGCTTCACCTTCCACTATTATGTTTACTCTTTCCCAGGTTATGGAGGATATGCTGCAACGAATTGCTTTTTCGCCTTTGATCAATTCGCTTATATCGTTTAATCGCTTAGTGCTCAACCTTTTACACCTCTAATATTAATTTTCATACTCATGATCAATATAATTGATCCCTGTTCCGACGAAATCCTTTCCCTCGACAACGAAAGGGACTCTATTGGCATAACCAATATGAAGCGCTCCGTGGTCATCCCGGACCTCCCCGGATAAAAGGTATTTCCCAGGCAATAATTTCAGCTCCTTCAAAGTCACCCTCAGGCTGTGTTTTCCGACTTCTGACTTGATATAATGCTTATCTGACCGCTTATCACTCCCGAAAATCTCGGTTGTTTCCGCATCCCGCAAAGTAAAGCTCCATTTCAGATTTTTCATGGGTTTCTTTACTTCATACTCAACCGTATAGAAAACATCTTCCCCAAACAGAAACTTATTGTTTTCTTCCCCATTCCCATGACGGAATTTAAAATTCTTGAATTCAACGATTTCTTTCTTTTCCATGATTTGAATATCGGTGTTGCTCTCTTTAGCCTCAAGCCTCTTCTGCTTCTTTTCCTTGGCGCGTTCCTCTTTCAGGTAGTTTTCGTACTGAAGCATGATTTCTCCTGTGTCCCCATAGCTCACAAGCTCGCCATCTTTGATCCACATACACTTATTGCAAAAGGATTTAACGGTAAAAAGGGAATGGCTCACAAAGAGGATGGTTTTTCCCTGTTCCTTGAACTGTTCCATTCGTTCAATACATTTCAGCTTGAAAATATCATCCCCTACCGAAAGGGCTTCATCCACAATTAGAATGTCCGGATCAACATTCACTGATATGGCAAATCCCAGACGTGCTTTCATCCCGCTGGAATACGTCCTGACCGGCTGGTGAATGTGGTCTCCAATATCTGCAAATTCTATAATGTCCTGAAGCTGGCTATCCATTTCTTTCTTCTGCATGCCCATGGTAAGGGCCTTCAGGTAAATATTTTCGATCCCTGTAAGCTCGCTGTCAAATCCTGAAGTAAGCTCTAGGAGTGCGGAAATCTTTCCATTCACTTCTATGGAACCCGATGTAGGTGTGGTAACTCCCGTTATGATCTTTAAAAGAGTGGATTTCCCAGCTCCGTTTTTTCCAAGTACTCCTACCGCCTCGCCTTTGGGTATATCGATGGTAATATTCTTCAGTGCATAGAATTTTTTGTATTTTGTATTTCGAAAGAAAATATGCTTTGCCCTATGCCATGATTTTTCGTATATTTTATAAATCTTGGTCAGATTTTTTATGCTTACGCTGTATTCCATAATTATCCCCTTTTCAACAGTGAAATCATCCGTCTAAAGAATATCTGCGAGTTCATTTTTCAGCTTATTAAAAATAAATGCGCCGATCAATGCAATCACAATAGTCAAACCCCAGAAATACAGTGAATAATGCCAATTTTCAAAAAACCATTCCTGGGTCAGAAAAGTATCCCTGTAGCCTTTGACAAAATAATAGATTGGATTCGCCATGATGACAAGCTTCAAAAACCCCTTCACATTTGACAGATGCCACAGTATGGGCGTCAGCCAAAAAAGCATCTGGGTCACTGACTTTAATAGGTGTTCAAAATCCCGGCTTACAACAACAAGTGCTGATGTTGTCCACGATACTACGGTCATGAATATGAAAAGAGCGACATTATAGTAGATCAGCTGAAAATAATATACCGTCGGGTAAACTCCGGCAAATATAAATAATACCATGGTAACAATAGTCATAGCCAGATGAACGTACATCTGGGACAAGACCCTAAAGGTAGGTATCGTGGATATGGGATAGACCAGCTTTGTGATCAGATGTTTATTTTGCCTTAAGGAAGTCCCCCCGTACACCAGTGTCTCTGATATGAAAAACCAGGGAATGATCCCTGAAATCAGCCAAAGGATAAAGGGGTAGCCGGTTACATCATCTCCGCCGCCTCTTATTCCAACATCGATCGCAAACCAATAGACGGCAATGAACAGCATGGGTTTTACCATAGCCCACACCGCACCTAAAGCCGCACCACTATATCGTTTTTCAAGTTCCTTGAAAGACATCTCAAAGGTCCGGCCTGTATTAACAATATTTTCTTTTATCAGTATAAATGGATTTTTCAAAAACCGAATCATCACATCACCTTTTCATTATTATCTTTCCATAAGGAAAAAACACGGAAGCATCCGTGTTTAGTCATATGATCTTTTACCAGCTCCGCTGCCTAAAACATGTATATTATCTAGAATTTTACCGGTTCCAAAGGCAACCGAAGATTCCGCATTTTCCACTACATTAACAGGCACGCCCATTCTTTCACTGATCAGGATATCCAGTCCTTGAAGGAGAGCGCCGCCGCCAGCCAGGTATATGCCGGTGTCACTGATGTCTGCCGCAAGTTCCGGCGGAGTCTTTTCAAGCACCCCATGGATGGCATTCACGATGGCATTGATGTTTTCATTCAATGCGATTCGGATTTCTTCAGAACTGACCGTCAGTGTTTTGGGAAGTCCTGAGAGAAGATCCCTTCCTCTGATATCCATATGCTGTTCTTCTTCTAAAGGATATGCCGAGCCGATCCTGATTTTAAGCTCCTCAGCCGTTCGCTCGCCGATAAGTACATTATGGTTTTTTCTCATATATCTTACGATGGATTCATCAAATTTGTCTCCTGCGATCTTGATAGAGACACTTTCAACAATACCTCCCAGAGAAAGTACCGCAATATCAGAAGTTCCTCCTCCGATATCAACGATCATGTTTCCTGTTGGCTGAGTAATATCGATTCCTGCTCCTATCGCTGCGGCAACCGGTTCTTCCACGATTACAGGGTGAGAGCCTCCTGCCGAAATTACGGCCTGCTCCACCGCTCTTTTTTCAACCTCCGTTGCCCCGCTGGGTATTCCTACCACGACTCTGGGTCTTAATAATCTTCGGTTTCCGCAAACCTTCGCGATAAAATACTTAAGCATCCGCTCTGTGATCTTAAAGTCCGAAATTACGCCATCCCTTAAAGGTCTTATTGCCTGTATATTTCCGGGTGTTCTCCCCAGCATCGCCCTGGCATCTGCACCAATGGCTTTTATCTCATTTGTATTTGTATCAATGGCCACTACTGACGGCTCCTGCAATACAATACCTTTTCCTTTTACATAAACCAGCACATTTGCTGTTCCTAAATCGATCCCAATATCTTTTCTCCAAGCTGACATTATCATTGTTCACTCCTATCTAAAACTTACCCATTCAAACAGTTCTAAAAAGTAATTATACCATAAAATCAATAATATTCTATGTACAACTTGTAAAACTAACTTGAAAAGCAGATTTATTGTAACACAACTGTCCTGATAGTTAAACATTTTTTTCACGAGAACAGCGTCTCTGCCGAATTTTCCTGCTATTGAACAAATTTTCTTAAGACTTCTTTAAGGAACGGCCAAAATTCTCATGCCAAGGAAACGCAGAAACGGTCCCTGATGCATTGATGGCACCGGGAACCGTCTCTGGAGTCAACTGAAATCGATCAGTCTTTAATCTTCTTTTTCTTCAAATGCCTGGTCATACTCTTTGGCTACATGTCCAAATCCGTCTTCGATAAGTTCGCCAAGTACCAGCATGTGGATTAATGTCGCTTCAATTTTTCCGTCATATTTGTCTCGAACTACCTTTTCGATATCTTTGGCAATCATTTGGGCATCCGATTCTGTCATGGGTTCCTGGATATCATCTGATGCTCGCAAAATTGATATTTCGATTTTCTTTATATCAAATTCCTGAAGTCTGCCGTCACGTTTAATTACCTGCACATTATTACCACCTTTCCAAAGTTGCTTTTGCACACTGCATTTTTAGACTTATTTACTGATTTTGTTCCTGTTCCTGCATCATGCTTTTAATTTTCATCAGGCGGGTAATATTGCCTCTTTCATTTTCGTCAAGCTTCATCTTTATGTATTTGATCGTTTCCTGAAGCTGCGGTATTGTCATATATTCCAAAGCGTTTACCCTTCTTCTTGTCTTTTCGATCTCATCAGCCATCAGCTGGCAGGACTTTTCCACTTCAGCCAGCATGAGAAGCTTCGGAAGCACATTGTATAGCCGTTCGAGAGCGCCATCTAATTCAGCAGATGTATTGGCAAATCCATAAGGGTAAATACTCCCTTCATCGCCTTCCATCTCCCTTTTGAATTCCATGACAGGAACATTTACGCTCATGATATTTTTAGTTTTCACATCAAGGCTGATCCTCTCCTTTGGAAATATAATGGACTCTTCCAGGTATTCAGTGGACATGACTGCACTTGCCATCAGAAAATCCTTGAAGGACGCACCCAGCTCCTCTTCCACAGCTTTTCGAAGTTCATTGTTCTCCTTGATCATATCGATGAACCTTCTCATGAGCTCATCCTGTTTATCCTTAAGAAGTTTATGTCCTCTTTTTGCTGTGGAGAATCTTTTCTTTAGAGTGGTGAGTTCCATCCTTGTGGGATTGACATTGAGTTTTGCCATTGTCACTCATCCTCTCTTTTTAAGTACTTCTCGAGATATTCATCTCTTATCCTTTTCAGTTCAGTTTTCGGAAGCAGTGCCAGGAGTTTCCATCCAATTGCCAGGGTTTCTTCAATGGTTCGGTTTGTATTAAACCCTTGAGAAATATATTCCTTTTCAAACCCTTCAGCAAACTTTGCGAAAAGCTTATCCGTGTCTGAAAGCGCTGATTCACCAAGGATTACGGCAAGCTCTTTTGCCTGTTTTCCTTGAGCATATGCGGAAAAAAGCTGGTTCATGGTATCGGCATGGTCTTCTCTTGTTTTACCACGGCCTATCCCTTTGTCTTTTAGCCTTGAAAGCGAAGGCAGTACATCGATAGGAGGCATGATCTCTCTTCTGTTAAGATCTCTGCTGAGTATGATCTGACCTTCGGTGATGTAGCCGGTAAGGTCAGGTATTGGATGGGTCTTGTCATCTTCTGGCATTGTCAGAATCGGGATCTGTGTGATGGAACCTTCTCTTCCTTTTACCCTTCCAGCTCTTTCATAAAGGTTGGCAAGGTCAGTGTAGAGATAGCCAGGATACCCTCTTCTTCCAGGTACTTCTTTTCTTGCTGCGGATACTTCACGAAGAGCCTCGCAGTAGTTGGTCATATCTGTAATAATGACAAGTACATGCATGCCTTTTTCGAATGCCAGGAACTCTGCTGTAGTAAGAGCCATCCTCGGTGTTGCGATCCTCTCAATTGCAGGGTCATTAGCCAGGTTTACAAAAAGTACGGCTCTGTCGATGGCCCCTGTTTTTGTGAAGTCATCGATAAAAAATTGAGCTTCCTCAAAGGTGATACCGATGGCCGCAAAAACAACGGCAAATTTTGAATCTGAGTTGAGTACTTTTGCCTGTCTTGCGATCTGAGCGGCAAGCTCAGCATGAGGAAGACCTGATCCGGAAAATACCGGCAGTTTCTGTCCCCTTACAAGAGTGTTCAGACCGTCTATAGCAGATATCCCTGTCTGAATAAACTCAGAAGGATAATCCCTTGATACCGGATTTAGAGGCGAGCCATTGATGTCGGATCTAATTTCAGGGATGATTTTAGGACCGTTATCCTTAGGTCTTCCCAGTCCGTCGAATACTCTGCCAAGCATATCCTCGGAAAGTCCCAGTTCAAGAGGTTTACCAAGGAATTTTGCCTTGCTGCCCTTGATGTTGATTCCTGCGGAGCTTTCGAAAAGCTGCACTACTGCTTTGTCTTCATTGATTTCAAGTACCTTGCCTCGTCTGAGTTCTCCAGTTTGAAGTTCAATCTCTACGAGTTCATCATATTTAACGCCTTCGACCCTTTCAACGACCATCAGAGGTCCAACGATTTCCTTGATTGTTCGATATTCCTTAATCAACGACGACACCTCCTTCATTTATGAGTCTGTCAATTTCAGAAGTCAGTTCAGTACTGATATCATCTATTTTATTGATTTCGTCTTCTATTATATATTTTGCTCTGGCGATCCTGTCTCTGACATCCATCTGAAGTATTTTATTCAGGTATACGCCGGCTTTAAGAGCACGTCTTGCTTCTTCAGCAAATTTAATGATCAGGCCAAGCATTTTGTATTGCTTGCCGAAGGATGCATAGGTATCAATTTCATGAAAGGCATTTTGCTGCAGGTAATCCTCTCGAATTGATTTTGCTGCTTCCAGTTTAAGCTGATCTCCTTCTGACAGAGCATCAAAACCGACAAGCCGGACGATTTCTTGAAGTTCCGCCTCTTCCTGAAGAAGTGTCATGGCGTCAACTCTAAGTTTTGTCCAATTTTCTCCTACGTTTTCATCCATCCACTTGGAAACTTTTTCAAGATAAAGTGAATATGAGCTCAACCAGTCGATTGCCGGGAAATGTCGTCTATAGGCAAGCTGGGCATCAAGTCCCCAGAATACTTTTACGATCCTAAGTGTCGCCTGGGTGACTGGTTCTGAAAGGTCACCGCCGGCTGGTGATACCGCACCAATTGCCGTCAAAGAACCTTCTCTGCCGTCGTCGCCCATGCATACAACTTTTCCTGCTCTTTCATAGAACTCGGCAAGCCTTGAACCAAGGTATGCAGGATAGCCTTCTTCACCAGGCATCTCTTCCAGACGTCCTGACATTTCCCTTTGAGCCTCCGCCCAACGGGAAGTGGAGTCAGCCATGAGGGCTACAGAATATCCCATATCTCTGAAATACTCCGCAATGGTTATTCCTGTGTATATAGAAGCTTCCCTCGCCGCTACGGGCATGTTTGAAGTATTTGCAATCAGTACGGTTCGCTTCATTAATGATTCCCCCGTTTGTGGATCCAAAAGCTCCGGGAACTCATTAAGTACGTCAGTCATTTCATTTCCACGCTCGCCGCAGCCAACGTATACAACGATCTCAACATCCGCCCATTTGGCAAGCTGATGCTGAACGACAGTCTTTCCGCTTCCGAAAGGTCCCGGAACACAAGCCGTTCCACCCTTCGTTACAGGGAAGAAAGTATCCACTACCCTTTGTCCAGTTACCATTGGAGCAATCGGAATCAATTTTTGCTTGATGGGTCTGCCTCTTCGAACAGGCCATTTCTGCATTAGGGTAACTTTTACTTCACCTTTGTCTGTCGCTATTTTACCGATTTCATCAATAACCGTGTATTCCCCTTCATTAAGGGCCAGAATTGTGCCATTGATGCCCGGAGGTACCATGATCTTATGTTCTACGACTTTTGTTTCCTGGACCACACCGAGAATATCTCCCGTGGCGACAATGTCTCCTGCTTTTTTAAGGGGCGTGAACTTCCAGACCGCTTTTCTGTCAAGGGAAGGTACATCAACACCTCTTGCAATGAAGTCCCCTGATAATTCCCTGATGGCATTAAGGGGTCTTTGGATTCCGTCAAACATGGATTCAATAAGCCCTGGTCCCAGCTCTACGCTAAGAGGTTCCCCTGTGGTGTAAACAGGCTCCCCAGGCCCTAATCCAGTAGTTTCTTCATATACCTGGATAGAAGCCTTATCCCCTCTCATTTCGATTATCTCACCGATAAGACGGGTATCGCTCACTCTTACAACGTCAAAAATATTCGCTTCATCCATCCCCTCAGCTATTACCAAAGGGCCGGAAACTTTTACTATTCTTCCAGTCTTCAATTTATTACCTACTTTCCTATAAAATATTTACTCCTACAGCTTTCTCAACATTATCTTTTATTCTTTGAAGTCCTATATTAAGTGAGCCCTGATTGCTCGGAATAAGTATTATGGCAGGAAGTAGCGCTCTGTTATACCTTTCGATCGTCTCATCCAGGTCTTTTGCAACCTGTTCGGTGACAAATATTACAGCGTAATTGTTAGACGCAAGCCTGTCAATTGTTTTTCGCGCTTCTTCCGTCTCGATGACAGGAAAAACCTCGACTCCGATCGCCTTAAAAGCCAGTACGGAGTCCTTGTCCCCTACTACTGCTATCTTATACATAAGTCTCACGCAGCCTTTCCCTGATAGATTCGGGTGCAACTTTGTTCAGTTTGCCTACCATAATTATCCTGATGTTCTTGATTTCAGTTTCCTTTGCAGTCAGGTATGCAAGAAGAGGTTCAGGTCCGAAACTCATGAATTTGGATTTTTTGATATATTCCATGATGAAATCATCACTCAACTTTTCAAAAGTGTTGATCTTCCCGGTTTTAAGATAATCCTCAACAGAAAGTCTCAAGATGTTGTAATAATCCGTATAGGAAAGCTTTTGGGCCAGATTGTCCATGGAATCATTAAGGGAATTCATAAAAACATCCTTGTCCAGAATACCTCCCTGGAGGATAACCGTCTCCAGAAAATCCTTTTCCTTGTTTTGCTTCTTAACTCTGAACATGGTCTTCAGGTTGATAAGGTCTATGCTGATCTTTAAAAATTTGCTGATAAAACCTTCTCCTAGTTCATCAGCCTGAGAAACCATATGCTTGTACATGTAGGCGTCTAGGTTGATGTCGATCATCTGTGGATCCAGATCGTTTCGGTATCGGATCAAGGTCTTTTCGATGCCTTCCCTCATGATTGGATTGAAATCGGTATAGTCCTCGTTTTCCAGATAAACTTTCATCTTTTCTGTGGGAATCGTTCCAACATCGATGAGAAGATGGTCAAGGGGTGTTTTCAATTCCTTTGCTTTAAGGAGCACTTTAATATTATGGTAGTCATATCTCAGACTCATTATGTCAATCAGTTGTTTAACAGGGGTCACTTCATACATCAGGCTGTATATTCTTTTAAGCTCGTCTTTCAGCACAACCTCATATTCTTCTGCCCTTTTTATTTTGCCAAGATGGATCGAGTATTCGCTTTCCTGAAGTATTTTCATTGCTTCTTCAGCTGACGAGGCGTCGATCATCCTGTCCATTTTAGTTCTCTCTATCAGTCTTGTTTCAAGTACCTTTAGTCTTGAAATAGCCTGGGTATATATGAGCTTATCCATTCAGGCTTTCTCCACCTTCCTGCACCCGCCTGTGCGGCTACAAAGTTTTTGATTAAAACAGCTTTTCTGAAAGTTCCTGTTCCAGTTCTTCTCGCTGAAGACTGATCATAACACCAAAAGTAAAGTTGATTTCAATTCCATTCTTATAAAGGATGAAGCCGTCATTAACCGGACTTTTCTCGATCTTCAACAGACCTTTCTTGCCGCTTTTCTTGAGTTTTTCATTTAATTTTCCGATAAATTCTCCATCAAGTTTATTGAAGCAGTTTTCATTTACCAGGATGCTTTCATCTCCTTCAATATCCGAATCGGAAATGTTGTTTTCAACAAACTGCTGAAATTTTACTTTATCGAGTTTGGAAAGATCTTCAAGACTTCTTTTCATCACCTTGTCGATGATATTTTGTTTTTCCTGCAGTTTTTCATTTCTGATAACAAGATGGGCGTTTGAAATGATCCTCTCCTTGAGAAGCACCGCTTCCGATGACGATTTTTCCATCATCCCTTTTGCTTCCCTGTCAGCTTCATGTCGGGTTCTATCAAGCTTTCTATTTTCTTCTTCTTTAGCAAGCTGGATGGTTTCATTCACCTTCATGTCACTGTCTTCGTATATTTTTGCAATAAGATTATCCAGATTAGACATTAAAATGCCACTCCCAACTTTTATAATTGTATTCCTGTGATCATGATAATTGATGTTACAAGTGCGATTACTGCATACGTTTCAACCATAGCTGCAAATAGTACGGCTTTGAACATGTGCTCTGGTTTTTTCGCAAGAATCGAGATCCCTGCAGCTGCCGTTTTACCCTGTGAAATTGCTGAACCCCATCCTGCTAAAGCGATTGGAAGAGATGCCAGGAAAATATAGAAGCCTGCGCTTACAGACACTTCAATTCCGCTGCCGCCGAGGATACCAATTTTACTAAGAATGATAAGGGAAGTTACGAATCCGTAGAAACCCTGTGTACCAGGAATAACCTGAAGGATAAGTGTCTGACCGAATTTGTCCGGATCTTCTGTGATAAGCCCTGATGCAGCCTCACCAACAATACCTACCCCTTTTGCAGAACCGATACCTGGAAGTGCTGTTGCCAATGCCGCACCCAATAAAGCCATTAATAATCCACCGTAATTTGTCATAAATTCAACTAAGTTCATTTTAAATTTCCTCCTTATTAGTTATACTGAAATATTTATTATCACTTTTAAAAGGCGTAAATGCTTTGCCTCCGCCATCATAAAACTTGCCGAAAAATTCCAGGTACTGAAGTCTGGCAGCATGTACATATGCTCCCAGAATATTGATCAGGATATTGAAGGTGTGTCCACCAACAAATATTAAAGCCGCGAAAATATAGGTTATTGGTCCTGTTCCCACCAGTTTTACCATCAGGTTGAAGGACGATCCGATTAGTCCTGTTGCAAGACCAAGTGCCAGAAGTCTTGAATAGGAGAGGATATCTCCCAGGTAACCCGTTATCCCGTAGAGCCCAAAGAGTCCTCCGGCAAGCTTCCCTCCGATGGTTTTTGCATCTCTTCCCTGAGTAGCTACAAGACTAACAGCTCCTATTATCGCCATGTATTTACCCACAGGATTGTATCCCAGCAGCATCAGAAATGCTCCGATGATGGTGACATACCAGGTAAGCACATCATAAATTGCATCCACGGGTTTTCCACTTTTGATCAAGTTGTACGCCTTGACGCCCAAACCAACAAAGATATGGATGACACCCATGATTACCGCAACGATGAGAACCGCCATGGGGTTAGAAGAAGGATCAAGCCAAATCGGTTTAACCACCTTGACCAGGACATCCCCGAAATAACTGCCGTACAACACTCCGAAGAAGGTTGTGGAAATTCCAAGATAGAAAAACAATTTAATAAATCTTTTATCTTCCATTGGTATATTCTTTAACGCCCAGAAAGCAGCAACCGTAAGTATTATTCCGTATGCGGCATCTGAAAGCATCATGCCGAAGAACACCAGCATGAATGGTGCAAAAACCGGTGTTGGATCTGCCTCATTGTAATTTGGCAGACTATACATGGCCGTAACGGGTTCAAAGGCTTCAGCAAAGCCGTTATTCTTTAAAAGAACAGGAACATTGTCATCTTCACCAGGTTCAGCGAATTCTAAGAAATATTCATTGGGAACGGTTTTATTAAGAATTTTTTCCAAATCATCATTCTTTTCAACTGTGATCCATCCTTGAATTGCCACAACCTTTTCCGTCTTGATGAATTTTTCCAGAGATGTTAATTTTCCAGACTCTGTAGCGAAATGGTCTCTCATGAGTTTGAGATTCTCCAGTTCGGAGCCTAAGGCTTTGATTTTTTCTTTTACCTCAGCGCTTTGAGCTTTAAGATTTTCAATTGTAACTTTTGATTCAGCGATGATATCTTTTGGTTTTCCATCATAATTGAAATGAATTTTTGTAAAATTATTTTCTTTCAGAACTTCTTCCGCTGTCTCCTCCAGGGATTTATGGAAGACAACCAGCAGGTTTACATCTTCTTTCACTTCACTGATGACCTCGACGTAAGAGTATGCCAGGTTGTCATTGAAAGTTTTTAGGAATTCATCTTTAATTTTGTGGGAAACGCTGCCGAGATACCATTTGCAGGTTGAAAGCTGTTTGAGTTCACTAAATGCTACGTCCAGTTTCTCCCAAGGGATCAGCGCTTCGATTTCAGATTGAAGTTTAGTCGCCTGATTGTTATATGAAACCATTTCTTCATCATGCTTTTTCAGTTCGCTGTAAGTCTTTTTCCAGTCAATTTTTTGGGCTTCCTGGCCAAGCTGATTGTAGGAAAGCGATTCTTTTCCTTTCAGCATCGCCTTCATGCCTTTTTCTTTTTCCATGTACTTTCCAATGTAATCAATGGAATACTTGACTTTTGAGAAGGAATCTTCAATAAGAGCAAGATCTTTCTCATTCCCATCGGATTTTAGAAATTTAAACTCTTCTTCAGCGGTTTTATCCTTCAGGTCAATGAACTGAACTTCCTGAAACTTCTGCAGCTCTGTAAGGAGATAATCTTTTCTGGATTCGAAGGTAAATAACGTGAACTTATTCATTTTAACTATTGCCATTATTTCTCACAATCCTTCCGATCACTATACTTACTGCATCGTTTATTTTACTGTCTTCCATTCCTGCAATTTTTTGAACTTCCATTCTTCCTTGCTCGAAAACCGGTTTAGCTTCATTCTTTGCTTCTGCGTCAGCCGCAGCCATGATGCCATTGCAGCTTTCTTTTGCTTTTTGAATAAGATCCTTGTACAGGTTTGCCGCACTGATATCAGCATTCCTTACAATTTCTTTTGCCTGGAGCTGAGCGCTTTTTATTTTATCATTTGTCTCATCTTCAGCTTTTTTTATAAGCTTTATATTTTCCAGTGCCAATCACTCTCACCACCTTTTCGTTAAATTTTTATTAAGTTAGCTCTTATTGCTATTTCCAATTCTGATGTTTTTTCAGAGCTAGAAATATTATACACCATTTTTTCTTTTGTTTTTCCTGTAAACCGTTTTCAAAATTTGTATATTTATTAATTTCCTTGGTTTTCTATGCGTTTTACTGGTTTTTTTTGCTTTTTTGTGTTTTTGAAGAACATGTATATACAGGTTATGTATTTATTGTACTACAGGTATGTTAAATTTTCAACATATTTATTCTTTTCTATCAACGATAATTCCAGCCTCTTTTAAAAGTTCCTGGGACAATGAATCTGGATATTCTCCTTGATATACGACTCTTTCTATACCTGAATTGATGATCATTTTTGCGCATAATACGCAGGGACTATGGGTTATATAAATCGTGGAATCTTTGACGCTAACACCGTGAAGTGCAGACTGAATGATTGCATTCTGTTCCGCATGAATGCCTCTGCATAGCTCATGCTGTTCCCCTGAAGGAATAGATCTTTGTTCCCGAAGACAGCCGACCTGGCCGCAGTGGAACAAACCTGTGGGCGCTCCATTGTATCCTGTGGCAACAATTCGCTTATCCTTTACAATCACAGCAGCTACCTGCCTTCTGACACAAGTAGATCTCTTTTTGATCGTATGAAGCATTTCTAAAAAATATTCGTCCCAAGAGGGCCTTTCCATTGAAAATCAGCTCCTTCATTTAATGGTGGTTCGTGTAAGTGCTTAAATGCTTTATTTTGCTCACTTTATCAAGTCAAGGAATTCTTGAAAACTTCAGCTTTAAAGCGGAACGTATGAAATGCGTTCCCTACAAAAAGCACTTCCACACTTCGACATTTCAACGTCTTTTACAATGTAATCGATATCTGTGAATTGTAATAATTTTCTTTCTTTCTTATTATAACCTCTAACCACTGTTTTTTTATGTTTTTTTATTCATTCCGCTTGTTTGTTATTACTCAATCATAGTATTGCTGTGAACCACCAGTTGATTAGCTTTCAGGATAGCTATTAGCAACTAGGTGATTAGCTTTTAGCCTAGTCGAACTTTCCTAGTCTAAAAAAAAGCTTTTAGCACCAAAAGTGCTAAAAGCCTCAAAATCTATTCTCTGTTCTCTGTACTCTATTCTCTTTTCTAAATTCACTGTATTAACAGCTATCGCGTTCCAAACAGTCTGTCCCCTGCGTCTCCAAGACCGGGAACGATATATGCGTGGTCATTTAATTCCTCATCAACAGCAGCGACGTAAAGATCAACGTCTGGGTGTTCATTTCGTATCACATCAATTCCTTTACGGGATGCGATGATGCACATAAATCTTATATTTACAGCTCCTTTTTCCTTCAGGAACTGAATTGCTGCTGAAGCAGATCCTCCCGTTGCAAGCATGGGATCGATAAGAAGGATATCCCTTTCCGCAATGTCACTTGGAAGTTTGCAATAATACTCCACAGGCTCAAGGGTTTCTGGATCTCTGTAAAGTCCGATATGTCCTACTCTGGCTGCGGGAATAAGAGACAAAAGACCATCCACCATGCCAAGACCAGCTCTTAGGATAGGTACAATGGCGAGTTTCTTGCCTGATAACATCTTTGTCTTCATTTTGGTTAAAGGTGTTTCTATTTCCACTTCTTCCAGCTGAAGATCACGGGTTGCTTCATACGCCATCAGCATTGCGATTTCGCTGACTAATTCTCTGAATTCCTTAGATCCTGTAAGCTTATTTCTGATCATACTTACTTTGTGCAAAATAAGCGGATGATCCATAACCACTAATTTCCCCATATTCGTTCTCCTATTTATTATATTTTGTTTCCAGATTTTTTATTTTATCCACTCTTATTCCATGTCTTCCGCCTTCAAACTCTGTATTAAGCCAAGTCTGAACAAGTTCCAGCGCCAAATCAGGTCCTACGACCCGACCACCAAGGGCGAGGATATTGGCATCGTTATGTGCTCTGGACATTTTAGCAGAGAAAGTATCACTGACTAATGCCGCTCTGATACCGGGCACCTTGTTTGCCGAGATAGAAATTCCCAGTCCTGTACCGCAGGTAATGATTCCTTTTTCTGCTTCGCCATCTTTAACGGCCAGGGCGACTTTCTCACCGATCTCAGGGTAGTCGATGGAATCTTTATTGAATGCTCCAAAATCTATAACTTCATAATTATTTTTTTCCAGATACGCCTTAATAATTTCCTTTAAATCATACCCGCCGTGATCTGAACCTAATGCAATTTTCATTAAAAATCATCTCCTAATTCTATATTTTTCTCTCTGAAACCATGAAATCCAAGATTTCAAAAAGTTCTTGCGCGGTTTTCCTGTACACGTCAATATCAAGACCAAATGGATCCGATATGTCTCCATCTGGATCTATCCCTGCAAATTCTTTCAGCGTGTATATTTTGGGACTGGAGTTTTTATACGCTCTTCTTAGCATATCCCTCTGGCTTCTGGTCATGGTAAGTATATATTCAGAGGCTGACACCAAAATATTATCTACTGGTTTGGACAGATGAGCGCTGATATCGATTCCCATCTCCTCCATAACTTTAACAGCCTTTATATTGGCCCTTTCATTATAGTACACAGATGTACCCGCAGAATCAACAGTTATTTCATGATATTTTTCCTGTTTATTAATAATTTCATCCAGCATACCCTTTGCCATGCTGCTTCTGCATGTATTTCCGGTACAGACTAATAAAATTTTCTTCATAGTGTTTCTCCTGTTAGCAAAATTCTAAATGCTTAAATGCATAAAAAAATTATATTATTAGATCAATTTTGATGTCAAGGTATTCTTAAAACTTCAGCTTCAATGCGGAACGCATGAAATGCGCTCCCTACAAGAAGCATCTCAAAGTTTTTGTTTTTGGCTAGTCACCCAACCACCTGATCACCCAACCACCTAAATAAGTCCTAAGTCCTAAGTATGCCAGATTTATGCATTTCAGCATTTCAACATTTCAACGCCTTTGCATTTTGTTTTTCGCCAACCACCCAACCACCCAGTCACCTAACCACCTATACCTCGATAACATTATACCCTGCCGCTCTGATCAGTCGATTGGATATGGCAAGTTCCAGTTCATCCTCCCCAAATGCTTCGGATAGGATGATGCCGGCTTTCATGCTATTGCATTTTCTCAGGCATTGGTATAGATTTGCCATGATTTCTTCGGGATCATCCGAAGCCCCCAGCCTGAGCACCTCATAACCCCTGAAGGCATCCAGATTTTCTGTAGTTGCCAGTATTACAGCTTTTATACCCTTTGCATTATTGAAATCTGCAAGTTCGATGATTTTTTTTATCTTATTTTGCTTTTCTCCCCGGACAAGGATCATTTTGGCATCAGGGGAATAGTGCCTGTATTTCATACCAGGAGATCGGACTGCCTCCAGTTCCTGGATCCTGCTGGTAATGCTTTTGTCGATTTCGATTTTCCCTATGATTGCCTCGATTTGATCCTTTGTTATTCCACCGGGACGCAGAAGCACGGGAGGAGTCAATGTCATATCGATCACTGTAGATTCTAACCCTATTTTTGAGTTATTTGCAGCGATGATCATGTCAACCTTGTTGTCCAGGTCTTCGATCACATGAGATGCTTCCGTAGGACTAGGCTTCCCTGAAATATTGGCGCTTGGAGCGGCAACTGGTTTTCCCGCCGCCGAAATAAGCCTAAGGGCTATCGGATGGCCCGGCATCCTGACTGCTACGGTATCAAGTCCTGCCGTGACTTCGTCAGGAACGTTCCCGGTTTTATGGAGCACCAGGGTGATAGGTCCCGGCCAGAAAGCTTTCATAAGCTTTTTTGCAGCCTCACTGATATCTGTGACAATATTCTCAAGCATTTTTTCATCAGAAATATGAAGGATCAAGGGATTATCCGCTGGCCTGCCTTTTGCAATAAATATTTTTTTTACCGCCACGCCGTCAAGACCATTTGCTCCAAGCCCGTACACCGTTTCTGTGGGGAAAACAACAGTCTTTCCCTCCTTAATAAAATCAGCTGCTCTTTGGATCTTCGCTGTTTCTTCAATTGAATCCAGTCTGGATAGTTCGATATTGATTATTTCGGTCATAAGTCATTCCTTCTTCTTTTGGTGTGGTTGGGTGTTTAGCTTAAATGCTTAAATGCTTAAATGCTTAAATGCTTAAATGCTTAAATGCTTAAATGCTTAAATGCTTAAATGCTTAAATGCTTAAATGCTTAAATGCTTAAAAAATTATATTTTGCCTTCGAATTAGTGTTAATTTTATTTTTTTCGTTTTTCAGCACTTCAGCACTCAACGTTTTTCACATTTCAACACTTTAACAATTCAACACTTATACATTTTTTGCACTTCAACATTTCCACGCCTTCGCATTTTTCATTTCGCCAACCACCTAACCACCCAAAAGCGCTTTCACATTTCAACAGTTTTTAAAAAGAGAAATTCCTAAAACGGAAATTTCTCTTTTTGTTTTATGCATGCATTTTAAGTTTTTCCGCTTGATCTGTAGTGGTCAAAGCATCAACCATTTCGTCGATGCCCCCATCCAGGAAATCGTCCAGTTTGTAGACGGTCATTCCGATCCTGTGGTCAGTTATCCTTCCCTGAGGGAAATTGTAGGTTCTGATCCTCTCGCTTCGGTCACCGGTTCCGACCTGGCTTTTTCTGTTTTCTGCGATTTCAGCATTTTGCTTTTGCTGTTCATGCTCGTATAGCCGTGCTTTAAGTATTTTCATCGCTTTTTCTTTGTTTTTCAATTGGCTCTTTTCATCCTGGCAGGTAACAACCTGTCCGGTAGGCACATGGGTTATTCTTACGGCTGAATCCGTTGTATTTACACTCTGACCTCCGTTGCCTGAAGATCGGTAAACATCTACTCTTAAATCATTTTGATTGATTTCGATTTCCACATCCTCTACTTCAGGAAGTACCGCTACTGTGGCAGTAGACGTATGGATCCTTCCTCCTGACTCGGTAGTTGGGATTCTCTGGACTCTGTGGACTCCGCTTTCATATTTAAGTTTGCTGTAGGCTCCGTCGGCATCAATAAGGAAGATCATCTCTTTTATTCCACCCATATCCGGAATGCTTGAGCTCATTATTTCGTATTTCCAGCCGTGTCGCTCGGCATATCGTGTATACATTCTAAAAAGATCCCCTGCAAACAAAGCCGCTTCGCTTCCGCCGGCTCCGGCTCTGATTTCCACAATTACACTTTTATCATCATTGATATCTTTAGGCAGAAGCAATACCTTAAGTTCCTGCTCAAACTGGTTCTTCTTTTCAGTAAGTTCAGCAAGTTCCAACTCCACCATATCTTTGAAATCTTTGTCAAGTTTGTCCTGGAGCATTTCTTTTGATTCCGTTATTCCGTTTAGAACCTCTTTGTATTCCCTGTATTTGTTTACGATAGGTTCAAGATGTGAGTGTTCCTTAACGAATTTTCTCCACTCATCTTGATTATTTATTATTTCCGGGTCGCTGATCTTTTCACCCAGGTCATGATATTTGCTTTCTATAAATTCAAGCTTGTCTAACATTGTTCATCCTCCAATTTTCATACATTGAAATTATATCATTATTCATGCCCCATTACAATGTACAAAAAGTAACTTGAATGTAACACTGCACTATTTTGGAACAGTGCTTTTCATCAATAAATGATCAATCCCAAAACTCCCATAGCCATAAGAATAAAGATGGGATTGATCTTTCTAAATGCAGAAAGATAAAATGTCAGCAGTGCGATCCCTATGCTGGACTTGTCGGCAAAAGCATCTTTCATCAACAGGAAGGCGGCGGCGGCAATGAGACCCAACACTGCCGGTCGGATGAATTTTAGGGCGCTGTCAATATGAACACTGTTTTTAAACTTTTCAAAATAATGACTGATCAAATACACTATTATGGATGAAGGCAGGATCACCCCCAGGGTAGCAAGTATTCCACCTGCAATCGTGCCACTCACCTTGTACCCAACAAAGGTAGCAATATTTACTGCAATCACACCCGGCGTCATCTCAGAAATACCAACAATATCAATGAATTGGCTTTGGGTTATCCATTCCCGGAGTAAAATGACTTCACGTTGCATCATGGGGATCATTGCGTATCCCCCTCCAAAGGTAAAGAGCCCTGTTTTGAAAAACACCCAGAATAGTTCAAATATTATTTTATTCATCTCAAACACCCGCTCTTTCAGAGATCATGTTAAAGATGAGTCCCGACACCCCTGCAACTAACAGAATGATAAAGGGGTCAATCCCCATTAGTGCGATCAAAACAAATGCCAGTATCGATACGATATACCAGACAGGCTTAAAGTTGTTTCTCCTGGCCAGCTTGTATACTGCCGCGACCATAAGTCCCACTACTGCCGGGCGTATGGCAATAAACATCTTTTTGATAAACTCGACCCCCATAAATTTTTCATAATTCATGGCAATCAGGAGAATAACGACGATGGGGGAAAATATGACCCCTATAACCGATATGACAGCCCCCCAGAATCCCGCAACCCGAAAGCCTGTATACACTGCGCAGTTAACTGCCAAAGGTCCCGGCGCAGCAGAAGTGATAGTCAGCATGTTTAAAAAGTCCTCATCTGTCAGCCACTTTTTTTTATTTACGAATTCATCCTCAAATAGCGGAATCATGGCGTAACCTCCGCCAATGGTAAATGCGCCTATTTTAAAGAAGGATTTAAAAAGTTCAATACATACGTGCATTTTATCACCTTGCTTTTCATGATATAGCTAATATTATAGCAAAAAAATACCGACAACCAATAGCTATTTTCAATATATCATCTTAGTCAGTCAGACAAATGACTGACCGCGGTCCAGCCAACCAACCGATAACCACCCAAATTTTAAGGGAATCTCAAGCAATTTGATCCATAATATTGTATAATATCAGTAGAAACAAATCAAAAAATCGAGGTGAAGTGTTTGGAAAACATTTTATTTTTTCTCATTCCTAAAAAAGATGTGGTTTTTCTTCCTGGGAATTGCTCCGTCAAATTCGCACTTGATGTGATGGAAGAAAACGGCTACAGTGCGATCCCTATCATCAATGATAAAGGTAAATATATCAGAACCCTTACAGAGGGCGATTTATTATGGGAATTAAAAAACCACAGGGAAATGACTTTTGTAAATTCCAGCCGATACAACATTGAGGACATCAGCAGCAGACGGTCAGTTGAAGCTGTAGGCATTGGCGAACCTCTTGATAAAATCATCGAAATGTCAAAGCTTCAAAATTTTGTTCCTGTGGTAGACGATGAGGGTGTATTCATTGGAATAATCAGAAGGCAGGAAGTTATTGATTATCTTTTGAAAATTAACAAACTGGTGAGCGCTTGACAAGAATGCCGCCCAGTGTGCTGTTCTGTAATAAAAGCTGATGCGAAATCGCATCAGCCTTTTGTTTAGTATTTTTATATCAAATTCTCAGGATTTAATCCTTCAATCTCTGGCAAAATGAATTTACCGTCTTTTCGAATTAGAACCCCATCGAAATACATTTCTCCTCCGCCATATTCCGGTGTCTGGATGCATACCAGATCCCAGTGTACAGAGGATTTATTGCCATTTGGCGCTTCTTCATAGCACATCCCCGGGGTAAAATGGAAGCTTCCCATAATTTTTTCGTCAAAAAGAATGTCATTCATCGGTTTAAGAATAAATGGATTTACACCAATAGCAAATTCACCAATAAATCTTGCGCCTTCATCGGTATCAAATACCTTGTTGATTCTCTCGGTATCATTAGCTTCCGCTTTAATGATCTTTCCATCCTTGAATTCCAAACTCACCCTCTCATAGGTGAAGCCCTGATAGATGGAGGATGAATTATAGGTCAGTGTGCCATTAACAGAATCCTTCACTGGGGCGGTAAATACCTCCCCATCAGGAATATTCATTTTACCATCACACTTGATGGCGGGAATTCCCTCTATGGAGAAGGTCAGGTCTGTTCCCGGCCCGGTGATCCTTACTTGATCCGTTTTATTCATCAAATCCACCAAAGCATCCATGGCTAAGGACATTTTTGAGTAATCCAGGTTGCAGACATTGAAATAGAAGTCCTCAAATTTTTCAAGACTTGTTGATGCCAGCTGGGCCATTGCATTATTCGGATACCGTAATACCACCCATTTTGTGTTATTGACTCTATAGTCCGTAACAGGTCTTAATACCTTGCTTGATAGTGTCATTATTTCAGGGGGCACATCCGAAGTTTCAGAAATATTGTCCGAAGCCCTGATCCCAATGTATACATCCATATGCTGCATCTGGTTAAGCTCGTAATCCTTCATGATTTCAAACTGTTCCTGATTTGCGCCCAGAAGGATCTCCCTGCTGATGGTACTGTCAGAAATCGAAACAAAAGGGTAAGCGCCTTTTTTATAGGTTTCTTTCACAAGATATCGTACAAGGTTCTTTGCGCTGTCTCCGCTGTATTGGATCAGCACTTTTTCCCCCTCTTTAATTTCGCAAGAATAATTTACAAGATTTTCTGCAAGTTTTTTAATTCTTTCGTCCATTTTCCCATCTCCCGTTTTCTATTTTTATCGTTTCCCTCTATTCAAGGTTTGCATGCCTTTTATACATGCTCATATTATCCTGACCAGTCATTTCCATGAGATGCAGAACGATCCCATCCAGCAAAACAAGAAGGGTCTGTTCAAAAAGAGATCCCATTGGCTGTATGGTTATTTCTTTAGCTTCCTGGCCTTTTCCCTGAGCTTTTATCTCAATGACTCCATCGCTGAGTTTTCCAATGGTTGACAGAGGGTTTGTGGTAATGAGGCAAACCTGTCCTTTGATGTTTTTCGCCTTGTTTGCCATGGTAACCAGTCCGCCGGTTTCTCCTGATCCTGAACCGATAATCAGAAGATCACCTTCTGCCATGGAAGGAGTTACAGTTTCACCCACAACATAGGCCTCAAATCCAAGGTGCATCAGCCTCATGGTAAAACCCTTGATCATGAGACCTGACCTGCCCTGACCTGCCAGGAAAATCCTTTTTGCCTTTGTGATCTTGCCGGCAACTTCTTTAACCTGCTCCTCATCTATCGTTGATGCCAAACTCCTTATTTCATCACAAATGGTTAAAACCTTGCTCATCAAATCGTCTCCTCATTATTGTAATATGTGCCTGTTTCTCAGGGTTATCCACGCTTAAAGGAACGCATATATGCGCCCCCTTAAGCATTTTGTTCAATTGAATTATAATTGATTACGCGTTGAATTTCAACTCATCATTTTCTGCGGTGACCTTGATAACAGTTCCCTTGCTGACTGTCCCCCTGAGAAGCTCTTCGGAGAGTCTGTCTTCAACTTCCTTCTGTATCGTCCTTCTCAAAGGCCTTGCGCCATATTCCAGGTTAGTTCCCCGGGTTGCAATGAATTCTTTTGCCTTGTCATCAAATTCCAAAGT
>JAAXUP010000025.1 GCA_013335935.1 Eubacteriaceae bacterium
CATATTTTTTCTCAGTTTTATGATAAGGCTGAACAGATATTGTGCATCGATTTACTTCATAAGCATGAAGGAGCTTATTGATACCAAAACTACTCAGTCTTACATCAGCATCCAGAAACAAAAATAAATCTCCATCAGCAGCGTCAGCGCCCTTTTGACAAGCCCAGGACTTACCTATCCAGCCTTCTGGCTTATTCTTCAAAGAGATAAGCTTTATATTGTAGAAAGACGCCATTTTAGCCGTATCATCATCCGACTCATCATCGACACAAATAATCTCATGGATTTTTGAGGTCTGATTTTTCAAATCATCCAATAATAACGGCAGATTCTTTTCTTCATTTCTTGCAGGGATAATGATGGATAATTTTATGGATTGGTCTTTAATATTACCAATCCCGAGCAAAGTAAACCTTGAAAAGAGTAACACACTGAAAATCAGACCTACCAGGATAATACTTGAATCAATTGTCATAAAACACCTTCTGACTTTCCGAAACGGAATTTTTAGATTATAGCTTTATATACCCATTTTCCCATTTTATTTGCTTCAAAATCAAGCTATTATTGTCATATTATTTCGACAAACAAAAAAACACAGGAACCATCACCGTTTAAACCGATAATAAATTCCCATGCCTTATTGCTTCTATTAAAGATCATTACTCCTGAATCATCAATCGAGCGCCGCCATCGGCTACGACTGTCGACCCTTGCATGAAAGCTGACACATCAGTACACATCATATAAACTACACGTGCGACATCATCTGGGTTCATGGTTAACGGAGTTCTAGGAGATTTCTGATGTACTTCATACATAGAGGCATTCATACCTTCTGTGTGCATTGCCCCTGGTGTCAGCATTCCACCCGGCAAAACACAATTAATTGTAATACCCAGAGGTTTTAATTCTCTGGCAAGGGATTGAGAAACAGATACTAAGCCACCTTTTGCGGAGGAATAGTGAGCCAAAAATCCATAAGGAGATTCCATTGATAAACCGGCTACAGAAGCAACATTGACAATTTTCCCTTTAATATTTTGTTTTACCATTTCCTTGGCAACCGCCTGACAGAAGAAAACATTTCCTTTTAAATCGGTATCTATTGTGTTGTCCCAGGTCTCTTCCGTCATCTCTAAGAATCTATTCATGCTCCAGATTGCAGCATTATTCACTAAAATGTCAATTTTCCCAAAGGCTTCTATGGTTGCTTCCACCGCATCATTAATTTGATCAATGTATCGTATGTCGGCTTCTTTGAATTTGACATTGTAACCTTTGTTGGTAAAATACGCTACCGCATCCTCAGCAAATTCCATGGCGATATCTACGATCATCACTTCCGCACCTGCTTCGCAAAGTCTATTGACAACGTGAAATCCCAACCCTCTGGCACCACCAGTCACTATGGCTGTTTTGCCCTTCAAACTCAACAAATCTGAAATAGGTTTATTATTGTCTGCAACCTTCAAATCCATGCCTCTTGACTTTTGGTATTTTTCATCATAAACGTACAATTTACTCATTTTAATTTCCCTCCTATCTCAGAAAGATTATCGTATTGTGTACTTTTGTTCCAAAATGTTCATGAATTTGTCGAGTTCCTTCTCTTCCATGTGGAAGCCGTGCTTATCCTCAGGATATGCGCCAGTACGGACATCGTTGGCCCATCCGCCATATGCGGTAGCCGCCCACTTGAAGAAGTCACCATAAGCCTTGGCGTGAGAAACAGGCGATGGCATCATATTAAAGGTGTCGAAATCCACCATCTCGCAACCATCGGCTGCACCACCAGCTGCGATGGAAATCACGGGTACCCGCAGTTTCTTGGCGATGGCGTTGGTGATTTCAATGGGAGTCAGCTCAATGGTCATAGCCATCATGCCGTTCTCCTGGTACTCATAAGCCATTCGGAAGACATCCATGGCATCTTCAGCGGTTTTGCCCAGGCGCTTGTAGCCGCCATGTCTGCTGGTCTGCCAGCCGGACAGAGCGCCCACGTGTCCGAAAACAACCAGATGGTTATCAGCCATATACTTCAAGGTCTCATTACTGACACCCATAGGGAGCAGGGAATCAGCACCTTCGGCCATGTACATGGAGCCATACTCTAAAGCTTTTTCCTTTGAACAGAAGGTCGGGGTTTGCATATAGAAGTTGATGTGTATAATCTTCGCAGCGTTACGGACGGTGCGAATCCACCAGGGTGCGTGATCAATTGACATTAAAGTGTTCTCGGCTGGAACCGTCAGGCGACAGATGTCGCAACCTGCCATCTCAGCTGCCATGGTAAAATATTGATCTCTATTGGCGGGGCACATCTGAACGAGCTTCTCTCCTTTATCCTTCTGCTCCTGAAGATATGCGATTGTTTTCCTACCCTTTTTCATCTTGGACGCTTGAACCTTTTTGTCTTCATTACTGATTTCGATTTGTTTCTTTTCTTCTGACATACATATTCCTCCTTTTTCTCGGTCGTTCCAGCTCGTATCATGGAAATTCACACATTCTTTAGTGGTATGTATTCGTTTGCAAACCCAAGATTTTTTGATCTCGAACTGGTGCAACCTGCTTCTTGTCACTACTATATCAAAAGGAAATATACGACGATATTAGCAGACTTAAGTATTAAATATTATTAGTTTTTATAATTTCACAAATGATAAAAATATGATATAATATAAAATTTTTAATATTATCAATTCGGAGAGACCTTATATTAAAAAAGCGCAACGAAAAGCGTGCAGTAACACCCTGCACGCTTTTGTAGATAATAGTTATCCTATTAATATGTATTTTAGCCCAGCAAGCGAACGATAAGTTCCTGTCGGGTGGAAACATGCATTTTTTCATAGATGTGAGCGATATGTTTATAGGTTGTGGCCTGGGAAATACAAAGGGATTTACTAATGCTATCTGGTGAGACACCCTGACATAAAAGATTTGCAATTTCTATTTCTCTTGGGGTCAGGTTTGTGGTTTCCCAAGAAATGTGGCCCTCACCTTGTCTGATTGCCTGCTGAAAGAAGAAATTCTTATGCAGATTGTTCAGCAGCGGAACTGCCAGGTTAAGTACCTTCAACTCTTTTTCTGTGAAGTATTCGTCTTTTGTCTTGTCCAAAACAAACAAGGTTCTTGGCTTGCCGTTAATATCATATAAAACAAAACTAAGGGAGTACTTTAAACCTCGGGGATGAATATAATTGGATACAAACTCTGTAATTGGTTCCTTTTCCCATGTCCTGATTTTGACATTCTGTTTGGCAGGATTCTCCCGCAAATTTTTCATGAGATTATAAAAGCCACTCTCAGCCTTTGAGTAGTATTCCAGGTACATGGTACTCCACTGTTTGTCAATATTTATCAAATACTGGTCGCTAACCTTCCCATTTCCGTCAAGAAAATAGATCAGCGCCTGATCGAAATCGCATAATTTCTTTAGCCCAGACAGAATTTCAACACAAAAATCTTTCCGTTCATGCACATTTCCGCATGAAAGAATAAAGTCATAAATTTTTTGCCATGGGATATCCAAATTCGAATTCATTATCATTACCTCCACGCTTTGCTAGGATATACTATAGTTAAATACTAATAATTAAGGCACCGTAAGTCAAGGCATTGTTAAAGTCGGCGACAAACAGGTATAAAAGCTGCTTTTAGGCATATATTTTTATCAAAACAAGACCTTTTTGTTGTACAATAAACTATGAGGATATCAAATGAAATTTTTACATCGTACCAATACTTTGTAAATGGGAAGAAGGCTGATCAATTGAAGATGAATTTGAACAAACCATTTAAGAAAGTTACCCTCGTAATACTCATTATTACACTTGTATCGTACATGCTAATCATAACCATCGGGAAAACAACCCTGGCATCGCTGCTCTTTGGATCTGTACTGTTGACCGCTACCCTCATGCTCGCTTATGCAGATGGGTTCAGAGGCACCGCCATTTCAGTTACTTTAAACTCGACCGGAGCCGCCATCTCCTTCTACCTTTATTTCCAGACCAATGATCTTCTATCTTTAAACCACGCTTTTATTACGTTAAGTGTCTTAATTTCTTCGATTCTTGTTGGTTACTTTTCAGAACAGCTTCGTGAAAAAAATCGTCTCCTTGAAGATAATCTAATTCGTGATAGCCATACCGGTTTATACAACAACAAACACTTCTATAGTGTCCTGGATGAAATGACAAATTTTGAGCAGGAATACCCTTGTGTTAGCCTTGTGCTCATTGACATTACGAGTTTAACAGAGATCAATAAGCAATTTGGATACGTGATCGGCGACCGGATCATCACTGATTTATCAAAGCTCATAAAGACCCAGATTCCTACAGAAAAGCTCTTTTTCAGATGCTCCCGGGATAAATTTGCACTGATACTCCCCCGGTTCTTGTTATACCAGACAACTGCTCTTGTCCAAAAAATCTCCGAAAGTATAAGCAGCTACCGGTTAAATCCGAATGAGCATATTTTAATCGAAAACATGAGCATAGCCACTGGCATATCAAATTTCCCTGAGACGATCGATCATGTCGGCTTAATGTACCAGGAAGCAATGAAAAATATTAAAAATAATAAAGTTTTCAACAGAACAAATGTTGCCTTGTACCGAAATCTTTTTGAAAACATCAGCGATATTCTCGGCTCCGAAAAGGAAGTTGAATTTTCCATCCGGATGTTTTTGAATGTCATCGATTCAAAAGATAATTATACGGTCGCTCATTCCGAAAGAGTAATGGGCTATATGCTGAATTTCGGAGCCTATTTAGAGTTTGATTTCGTTGAGCTTGAAAAATTGAAAATCATGTCCTTGCTTCATGATCTGGGAAAGATGGATATGCCGGCATCGATTCTCAATAAGCCAGGCAAATTGACCTTTGAAGAATTCAATATCATCAAAAAACATACGAATTTAGGGTTTGATATCACAAGAAGTCTTCCTAATCTTGAAGAGTTCGCATACATCGTCAAGCATCACCATGAAAGGTTCGATGGCAAAGGCTATCCTGACCGACTGAAAAGCGACGATATCCCTTTCTATTCAAGAATGCTGGCACTTGCCGACTCTTTTGACGCCATGCTTGCAGACCGACCTTATCGAAAAGGCTTGACCTATGACGTGGCCATCCAGGAGATACGGGATAATGCCGGCACACAATTTGATCCACAACTGGCGGAGGACTTTATCCAGTCGATTTTAGAATCGACCAATCAGGAGATACCTTATATGCAGCCTATTTTCCAGGAATTTATTCAGCCAGAATTTATACCTGGGCAGGCAGTTTTCAAATAAATTAAATGAAAATATGCTGGGTCAGGCTTCAATCCTGGCCCCCATTTCATTGCATAACGAAAGCAGGTTTATCAAATGTGAGTGAAAGCATCACACAGATAAGCCTGCTTCTTATTTTTTCCGAAAATCTACATCTCAAATGGACAGACAGATGGATCATTTTTGTGAGACAAACGAAACGTCCCAGCGTCTTCCTTTAACTAAAAAAATGCCGACGATCTTGAATGATCGTCGGCACATAATATTTGATTTACTTTATCAAGCGCTGGCTTTTAGATTAGCAATTTTTTCTGCATTTGCTGTTGCGTATTTCTGTGCGTCAGCATCTGTGATTTTCCAGAAGAAGAGAACCAACAAACCTGCAGCAAACATAAATACTCCTGGGATGACACCAGTCAATAGCATGAAGCCATTAAGAAAACTTTCGCTGATTTCTGTCATACCAGGTGTATAACCGATAGCTGCAAGACCGAATCCACCGATTGCTCCACCTAGTCCCATACCAACTTTCATAGGCATATTGTACATTGCCAATGCAACGTTTCTGTTGTCTTTACCAGTTTTGTAGAATCCATATTCACCGGCATCCAGGAAGTAGTTCATCCCGAAAGAGAAGAATATATAGAACGCTACCTGGCCCAAACCTCCAAGGATAATGTATGCCCAAACGTTTCCTTTTGCTAAGAAAGTTATGAGTGTTGCAACTACGCCCCAAAGAAGCATACCTGTAACTAATGCAGTTTTCTTGCCGGCCTTTTGACCGATGATCGGACCAAATACGCTTCCAGCCAAAGCAAAAACCATACTGGCAGTCAATGAGACGGACATCATGAGCATATCGCCAACAATAAAAGCAAAATAGTACTGCATGATCGTCTGGGTGATGAACATGCCGATATAAGTCAAGCAAAAAGCCAGGAGAACGAGCATCAATTGTCCGTTTCCAGCTGCTGATTTAACCATGTCTCCAAAAGAGATCTGTGGAATTCGTTTTGCTTCTTCCTCTGTGACTACACGATCACAGTCAGTAGTTGATTTTACCAGTACGGTAGAACCGATAAAGAAGAAAAGTGCGAAAAACGCTGCCGTAATCAGATATCCAAGTCCAGGAAACTTAGCACCGACCCACATAATGGCAGGAAGTGCTGCCGCTGAGATGAGGATATTTGCGACGGTCATACCACGAGCGTATGCGATGGAAAGTTTAGATCGACCAGCCATATCGCTGCCTGCGCGACGTTCGATCAATCCGTACTGAGACAATGCAATAAAGTTCATGGAACCATGCATCATGATATAACCGACGATGGTTACCACTGCTCTGACTCCCATAGGCAATGCCGTTGTGTTCCAGAATTGTAAGCATACGCCGATAAAGACGACGTATTTCAAGACGATGAGCCAAGAACGGTAAGTTCCCCATTTCATTCTTGATTTTTCGACGATACCGCCGGAAATAAGACCAATAATAAAGTCTATGATTCTTGCTGTCAATAATACCGTACCCATGAGTGCCGCTGACATTCCAAGACCTTCAGTCAAGTAGAACGTAAGGTAGATCATTGGGATGGTGACTGCTAATACCGTACAAAACTGGTAAAAGCCAAAGACCAACTGCGTTTTTGCTGTAATTTTGTTATCCATTGTTTCCCTCCTAATTTTTAATGATTTCTGTAGAAAAATTTTCTATAATTAAATACCCTTTAGGATATTAATTAATTCCATAAATTTGTGAAATGAAAACGAATACAAGTCTTCCACCCGGGTAACAATTTAAGTGCAGTTATATTTAAGTACAATTACATTTTAGCAGATTCAATAACTCATTGCAATTGATTTTTGCAAATAATTATATTTTTTTAATAGTTTATCATTTGTTCTATGACGGGGTTTAAAATGATCATCTCTGGCTGATTAGACTAAAGTATAGACCTGAGTCTATAGTAAAAATATACCACTTATTTCTCCGATTGTCAACGCCTGTGTATAACCGGATCTAAGACATCCGCTAATTTCTTCTCCATGTCTTTCTCATCAATTCCAAATACAATACATGCCAGATTGATGGTGACTTCCTTTGATCCCGATTTATTAGCATTCACGGAGTCTTCTGTCAGTGACAGAATAATGGTTTCACCCTGGGTTTGGAGAGAACTCTTCAGATGCCCAATGATCCCATTATTTTCACTCACCCACCCTGCCATATCTTTAAGAATTTCCGATATTTTTTTCTGAAGGCTATGGACCTCTTCCCTGGAAACAAAGCATGCAGAAGCAACCGTTGCCTGGTCATGCTTATACACCTTCATTGACAGGTTTCCAGGCTCTTTGCCTTCATGATGCTTGTGATGATGACCGCAGGCATTTTTCTCCATGATCTTCCTATCCCCTTTTTTTAAATCTACCGTGCTAAGCAATTCACATTCCCAACGACTTTTTCCCAGACGCTGTGATGGATTGTTTTTGCAGCGCTTATGCTGATCACTTCAGCCGTGTCATTGAATCGTTTAAGAGAATTTTGCACGTTGATATGCGTAATTTCGTCAATAAGATCCGTCTTATTGATGAGTATCGTATCCGCCCCGTTTATTTGGTCTCTTATCATCGTTTCCATAGCTGCCGCCAGCCGAAGCCATCTTTTGGCGTCGACGATGCAGCAGACTGTGCAGTCGATGTCCAGTGCTTCAATAAGATTCCGGCGTATGATATCCGGAAAAGCTACGCCACTGGCTTCAAAAATAATGTATTCCGGATCATAGTTTTTTATGAGGTCCCGAACATGGATTTCAACCTGGCCTTTTATCGTGCAGCAGGCGCACCCGGAAAACATTGTCTTGACGCTGTATCCTTCACTTTGGATCATCTTGTCATCAATGCTGACCTCACCGATCTCATTTTCTATTATCATGACTTTATTCTCCTGGGGATTCTCTCCAGCAAGGTAATGGGCAAACTGCAACAGCGCTGTTGTTTTCCCGCTTCCCAGAAATCCACCCAGTATGATCGTCTTCTTCACACTAGGCCTCGGGATGATTTTTATAGAAATCGGCCCCGTACTGGGTCGCTTCATCCATCACCCATCCCCGTATGATACCTGGAAGTTCATCTCCCGCAACGCCCAGAACGTTTCCACCGCTGCACATGGCAAAACCTCCACCCGGGGCATACCGATCGATGGATTCCCGAACGCTCTTTCTGATTTCCACCTCATCTACCACTGGCCAAGTCGAGGGCACGACCCAATCCCAGCATCCAGCGACGGCAAGATTTCGGCCATATTTTTTCTTGATGGCATCCAGATTATTCATAGTCTGGGCAGGATCGACGACTTTCACGCCAATGTCTACATAATCCTGCAAAAAGTCTTCACACCTTCCACAGTTATGGAACTGTACAGGGAGCCCATGATCTTTGGCATCATCGGTCAGCACCTTATAAAACGGCAGCAGCTCGTCTCTGAAAATCGTCTTGGAAATAAAGGGATTGAGCTTGGATGCCGTATCATCCAGCAGGTAGATGACCTCCGGTGAATAATATTGGATGATTTTATGCTGAAGCTTCAGATAATAATCGGTGATATATTCAAAAAGCGCTTTGACTTCATCCGGCTCTTCTATCATTGCGCAAAGTCCTTCGGTGAATCCCATAAAACCCATTAAATCCTGAAAAAATCCGCCGCCAGTGATATGAAGAAGCAGCGTCTGATCACGATCGATTTTAAAAACATCCTTCATAAAAGCGCTGTCTTTTTCAGCCATGGTTTTCCAGTCAATATCATCTAGGTTGGGATTTTTAATAACTTTTCTCCAGTCACAAATATTTTTAAGAAGGAAATCCCAGGTTTTGGGGATGGCAGAATATCCGGTTTCCGCATTGGTAATATATTCAACTCCCCAAGGATCCTTCCCGCCTTCCGGTCCGTGAAAATCGATGCAGCTGGGACCTGCCATGACCGCAGCAGGGACATAACCTGGTGACGGCATCATATCAAAAATCGGTACATACTCCGGCATTTTTCCCTCAAATAATCTGTAGTAATTTTCTCCTGGCGTTAACATAGACATAGTAGACCTCCCTTAATGTAGTGTTTACTTGATAAACTTTACTCTATTCAGTTTAAGCCAAGCTTATAATTAATGTCCATTATATAAATTCTGTTAATTGTTAACTGAATGGTTAACAACAAGTGAAAATAGATTTATAATGTGCTATAATGATAACCAGCCATATTTACAGGAGGGGAAAAATGAATATTCTACAGATGCGTCAATTCCAGATCATCGCCAAAAACGAGAGCATTACCAAGGCTGCAGAAGAACTTTTTATTTCCTCACCCGCACTAAGCAAAACCTTAAAAGACATCGAACAGGAATTCAAGTGCAATTTTTTCGACCGTGTCGGAAGACGCATCTACCTTAATGATAATGGTGAAGTCTTCTTAACTTATGTCAACAATATTGTGAACACTTACGACAATATGACGAAAACCTTTAGTAAAAATGAAACCGAACAAAATTCGTCCATCATACTGTGCGATTTGGGGGAAACTTTCCTTGATATGCCAATCCACGCCTTTTCAAAAAAATATCCTTACATTCAAATTCGAAAAGAAACGACAAGCTATGAAAAAGCGATGGAAATGCTGCTTAAAAAAGAGGCTGATATCATTTTTACCGATCAGCTGAATATCAATAAACATAAAGAAGAACTTGCCAGTCAAAAAATCGAGAGCACCTTTTTATTTAAGAATAATCTTTTCTTAGCCGTTTCTCCTGATTCCAAATACGCAGGTTTAAAAGAGATCGACTTGCATCAGATAAAAAACGAGGAATTCTTAACCATCAGAAATGAAGCGAATCATCATATCAAGACGCCTTCTTTTATTGAACATGTTTGCAAAACTGAAAATATTGTCCTGAATTTTGCCCATTACTATGATTTGAATTACGCTTATAAGAATATCTACCACACCCCCTATCTCCACTTCAGCGATTCTTTGCATATTAGTTATTATTCAGATTCGAAGACCTTCAAAAAATATATTAAAATAGGAAACCCCTCTGCATGCCAGGATATTTACATCTGTTACATAACGACAGATTCTCAGGTATCGATCTTTGCAGATGTTTTGAAAAAAACATTTATGAATATCTTTAAAGTGAACCTCTGAAAATATAAATTTTAAAAAAGGGAATTCAGGCATCCGCCCAAACTCCCTTTTAATCGCATATAACTTACTTTCCTTTTACTATTTTGCTTCTTCCAAAGCCTGTTTCGTTGCTTCGATGATTCCGTTGGATGTGATGGTGGCACCGCTTACCGTTTCTACCTCTGTAGATTGGGCTTCGACGATTTTTCCAGGCATATTCGCAGCCGCTTCCAACCCTGGACCTTCCATTTCATCTTCATTGGTAACCTTGACTTCTGAAATCTTCCCATCCTTGACCACGGCTGAAACCTTAACAGTCAGCATTGCCGTCTTATTGGTGCCTTCATAGGTTCCTTCTTTATAGCCTGATGATCCACATCCTGCTGCTGCAAGCACCAACCCGAAGACGAGGGTTAGTATTGCCATTTTTTTCATTTGTTTCATCATAGTTTTTGTACTCCTTGTGTAGTTTTTTAAAGTTAGATCTGGTTAACTGCATTCTTGCCGGCTACATAGCCATAGAACAGTGCCGTCGCATGGGATACACCCTTCAGGCTGATAGGGTATTCCACGGAGTAACGATTCCCCTGGATGTTTCCTGCTGCGTAGAGTCCTGGAATGACGTTTCGGTCTTCATCAAAAGTATGGCACTCTTCGTCGCTCTCCAAGCCTCCCATACAGATCAGCATGGCAGCGGTACTCATTTTCACCGCATAGAAAGGTGCCTGTTCCAGTCCAAACAAACGCTTGGAAGGCTTGTTGAAGTCCTCATCTTTCCCTTGCTTGCACAGTGCATTGTATCTTTCGATGGACTTTAGTGCGCTATCCTTGTCGATTTCCAGCATTGCAATCAGTTCTTCGACGGTATTTGCCTTGAAGCATCGTTTCTCTTTCACGGCTTTGTCAAGCTGGGCTTGGTTCTTGTAGTTTCGGTAGGTTTCGTTGTTTTTTGGTGCGGTTTCATCGTAGTAGCAGGGACAACCGTGAGCTGCTGGCATGTACTGGATCTCGTCCTTCCATTTGGCATCCCACATCTGGTAGGAGTATTGCCCTTTCAACAGTTCGATCTGATTCTCTAGCTGCTGTCCTGGTAGGTCCTCATTCATGAAGCGCTTGCCGTTTGCATCCAATTGAAGGAATCCTGCGATGCCCATGACGCCGGCACCGTCCGCTCCGGCTCCGCCACCCATGTGGTGAATCATAGGCGCATGATGTTGCTGGATTCTCGCTCCTGCCCAGGCACCCAGCTTCAAGCCATCCCCTGTATTGGTGAAGTTTCCCTCCACGTCCTGGTTGAACCAAAGACGGGTGATCTTGTTTTCAATGACTTCCGGGGTGTAGTATTTCAGGATTTCTTCATTGCTGGAATAATCCCCCGTGCTCAGAATTACACCTTTTTTAGCTATTGCTTTGACGTATTTTCCAGTCTCCGCATTTCGTGCATATATCCCGGTGCATCGTCCGTTTTCCATAATGAGTTTTTCCACGAAGTGTCCGTAGAACGGGGTGACACTGCTTTCCTTGATCGCCTTGTCCATGTTGGCATTGACCACCGGTGCCTGGGAAGGCAGAAACTCCACGGATGTGGGATAGCAAGGGAATTTTTCTTCCTTATAATTATAATTCTCCGGCAGCGGATGGAAAATCGGAATCAGGAAGGCGTCCTTGTATTGATCAGGAATTTCGCTCCTTGTGGTTTGAGCGATGTATAGATCCGGTTTTGCCTCAATAAACCAATCGAACACCCCCGGGAATTCCTTCGACCAGCGGGACATGATCGGACGCTTGACGTGATAACAGCTTTCGCTCATGTGAAAGTCTACGATTTCATCCGGATCCATATTAGCACGACCCCATTTCGCCTGAAGGTCTCCGTTGATCAATGCGTACTCCCCGCTTCTGCACTGGGGGCCTGATCCTTTCTCGAAAATTGCGACCTTCGCGCCTTCTTCCCCTGCGGAACGAGCTGCGGCAACGCCGGCAATGCCTGCGCCGATAACAATAACGTCCACCGAGATTCCTTTCTCCACCTTCCTGTCGGAGATTTTCGGTTCATCTCCCAGCCACGGCAGCTGACCGGAAGTGGTTTGGTCTGTAGTTTTCGTGGTTTCTCCTAAGGAACAAGCTCCTAAAAGCCCTGAAACGGCGATTCCTGCCGTACCAACGGCAGCGCCTTTCAGGAAGTCTCTTCTTGAGATTCCCAGCTTATCTTTTGACATGATTTACCCCCTTGTGTTATGATTGTTTAAATTATACATGTTATAAATTTAACGTGCAAACAAGCATAATTTGGGCAACAACAACTTTTAGTTGAGAGCATATCGATTGGGTGGTAAGAATGGAATTCAAACAATTGCATTATTTTGTGGAGGTGGCCAGGATTGGCAGTTTCTCCCAGGCATCGAAGCTACTTTTCGTCACACCCCAGGCACTGAGCAAGTCCATCAACCTGATGGAGAAAGAATATGGCTGCAGGCTTTTTGAGAGAAACAACAACAAACTGACCCTGTCGGAGATCGGACAGGAGATCCTGAATGACGCAAAAAATCTTATGGAGCAATACTATCAGATCGACCAGCGGATCAAGCAGCTCTCAGACATTGAACGGGGATATTTCAAAGTTGCGGTGGCGCAAAACTCCCTGAATATCGTGGATATCGACTTGTTCGAAAGCTTTCGCTGTCTCTACCCCCAGCTAAGCCCAGATTACATCGAGCTCCCGGACAAGCTTGTGGATGAGTACATTGAGTCCGACCGGGTGGAAATCTGCCTGAATATCAATAATCTTCCCGACAGCAATGAGTACGAATCGATCCTGCTTTATGCCTCCGAGCTTTGCGCCATCGAACGTTTTCATGATTATCTGATCGGGAAAGAGCACATCACGTTGGAAGAGCTGAGAGATAAAAAAATCGTGTTGAAAAGCGAGCTTTATAAAAGCCATGACATCCTGGATGAGGCTGCAAAGGATGCAGGAATCGCCCTGAATTACGAACTGAAGACCTCAGACGAAACGCTGATGCTTGACCGAATTTCCTCCCCGGAATGCATCGGGATCGGCGTCTACGCAATTGGGGACGTCATTGAACACCATACGGAGCTGTCCGTACCCTTCATGCCTTCCCTGCCATGGAACATCTACCTGAGCTATAAGAAATACAAATCCCTGTCCAAACCCGTCCAGCTGTTCATCAAGTATGTAAAAGAAAACTATCAGATCGAATCCTGAGCCCCCCTTTGTCCGGACTAGCTAGTCTTATATAATAATCAAACGTCAAAATACCCTTGAAATCATTATGGCTTCAAGGGTTTCTTTAATTCTCTCTACATTTAATCATCGTTCCGTGCAAATATGTGTGCTCATCACATTTCAGACATCATTTATTGTTACTTCTTCATTAATTGCTTGAAAATGCACGACGGGTCATTATATATTTTGGTCTTATTTAATTTTCTCAAGTGCATTTCTGATCAGCTCATCACCGTTGAAGCGTGATAAATCACATAAATATACTAGTTTTGTGGCTAAAAATCACATTTATATGAAAATCATGCCACTTGGAAAATTTAAAATGAGTCTTCCAACCTATTATTGACATACTCAGATTTTCCATCATAATAGATTTTAGCCGGACATTCCATCGCTAATTTGAATTTGGATTTTGTTAAATATCTGGGTCTCATAAATTATCTCCTCAACTTTTCACACAAATCAAATCGACTCTGAGTAGTTTATTAATATTTTATTTTTATATACCCATTTTTACAAACGATAACGTAAAAAAATCACCTCTCATTGCTAAGAATTATTGCCACCTGGGCTCAGCAAAAAGTGCTGATAAATATCAGCAGAATCGCCGTGATTGAACATTTTTTGATGGTTTCATTTTATTGACAGCAGCATTATAATATAATTAAGCACTGCTATGGATTTCCTTTCCTCTCTGATTGAGAGACTATAGAAATGGAGTGATTTTATGGGATATATGAATGAAATAATTGAAGCCGAGGCCCAGCCTGCCCTCACAGTGAGAGAAGTGACTTCCGCACAAAATTTGCCAAAGGTGGTTGGAAGAGCTTATGGGCAAATTATTGCATATCTCGCTGAATTGGGAGAACAACCACTTGGTCCAGCATTTACTGCCTACTTCAATATGGACATGGAAAACCTTGAAGTTGAAATGGGATTCCCTGTAAAAAAGGAGCTTGCAGGAAAGGACAACATAAAGTTCAGCCCAATCCCCGCCGGGAAGAAAGCCAGTTGCTTTTATAAAGGTCCATACAGTGGTATGAACTCCTGCTATGAATCTTTAACAAAATGGATTACTGAAAAAGGATATACACCAACGGGTGTAGTATACGAATATTATTATAACTCGCCAGATGAAGTGCTCAAAAGCGAACTTCTAACCAAAATAGAATTCCTGATAAAGTAATTTTAGTATTTTAAAATTGGTGCCAGTGCATGATTTCGGGTGTTTTCACTCAACAAAATAATCTCCTGCACCTGATTAACGATTCGCACATCAATTGCGATTTGATGTGCGATTTCATAATCATTTAATCCTTTTTGCAACCCAAAAATTATCAAATCTGCCTTAAGATAATCCAGCTCGAAATAACTAATATATTTATCGGTGACTCCCGGTAAAATATCAGGATTTGGTGAGCGGTGTAATATCTCTGAAGGAACGCCTAAAAATTCAGCCAGCTGAATTATATGACTTCTATGAATATTTTTCAAAGGCATAATATCAGCACAATCGTCTATTCCGTATTTACAAAATAGTCCAACATATTCTCCGTTTTATGAGCGGAACCTGCGACAATATAGTTGTTCTCTTCAGCAAACTTGTAAGCTACCAGTACCCTCGCCCTATGCTTGGAACTGATTTTTGCAATCATCTTCCGCATCGGTGGATCAAGTTTTCCTTTAAGTGAATCTAAATATTCTGCTTTTGTTGATTGCCCTCTCTTATGCAGGTATTTATTTACCATGTCTTTCCAAAATTCACGGCCTGATATTGCGGACAAAAATAAATTGGAAGTTCCCAACCCCCTTAGAATCGGACTGATATTTATTTTTTCTGTTTCTATACCAAGTCTCTCTATCATTTATTCCCTTTATTATATAATTTTTATCAATTAACACTTTACAGCTCAAAGAAAAAAGCCCGGATTCTTGCCGATTTTTAATGTGCAGTCTTTTTAATGCTAAAATTTAAAAATAAGCAGGAGCACCCTTGAAATCAGGTCTCCTGCTTATTAAAGTTTGTCATCTACTGCTTATTATATAAATTATATATTCATCGCTGTCTCATATGCTTTCCAGATGGCTCCCATGAGATTCTCAGGCTTGACAGCGTCACCGATCAGATAAACATTTTCGTCCCTGATTTTCTCATACAAACTCTGGTCACTGACATATCCTACAGAAACGACAACATGCTCTGCCGGTATCTGATGGTTTCTGACGCAGGTTCCCGGCAGCGTTACGCTGGGCGCCCGTCCGGCAGAATTAGGATAATTCTTGACCTGTTCTTCTGCAAAGATCTTTCCGTCTTCATACTTGGTGATCATTGTGTTCTTCATAATCGTCACGTTATGATAATCCATCAAATCCAATAACATATTGTAGTTTGACGCATTCAGTCCTGCAACATTCATGACTACATCCGTCATTTCGATGATCGTGACCTTGCAGCCCTTCAAACAGAGAGCATAGGCAATTTCAAATCCTGTCAAGCCGCCGCCAATGATTGCAACGCTTTTGTCTTCAATATGCTGATTCAATAACGTGTCAATTGCATAAGTCACGTTTGGCTGTTCAAATCCCGGAGTGCTCAGTTTTCTTTCTTTTGCACCAGTAGCTACAAAGATTTCATCATAACCTGTTTTATCCGTTACGCTAAACTCCGTATTCATACGGACATTTACTTTCAAATCGGCAATTTGCTTACGATACCATGTCAGCAAGCGCTTGTCGTCTTCCTTGAAATCAAAAGCTGCAGCAGCAATGAAAGCCCCACCCAGTTCCCCCGTTTTTTCAAACAGATCAACCTCATGACCTCGAAGTGCACAGACTCGGGCTGCTTCCATGCCACCAATCCCGCCTCCTACAACTGCGATTTTCTTCTTGGTTTCAGCAGGAGTCAGCGCATAAGTTACTTCTCGGCCGCAAGCTGGGTTCAGTGCGCAGGAAATATCTTTAAAGGGTGGCGTAAAGATCCGGCTGAGACATCCCATATGGCATCCTATGCAAGGGCGGATATCCTCTTCCTGACCTTTGATGAATTTTTCAGCCATGTTAGGATCTGCAAGAAGGGGGCGCCCCATTCCCATCATATCGATTTTGCCTCCTGAAATCGCCTCTTCAGCCAGCACTGGATCATCAAATTTTCCTGCACATACCACAGGAATACTGACAACTTCCTTTATTCTGGCAACATCATCAAGGTTACATGCTTTTGGCATATATACAGGAGGATGTGGCCAATACCAGGAATCATAGGTTCCATTGTCACAGTTGAGCATGTCATAACCTGCTTCTTCAAGCATCTTTGCGGCAATAAGGCTTTCATCCAGGTCACGGCCAAACTCTTTGAATTCTTCTCCTGGAAGTGCACCTCTGTTGAATGCCTTGATATAGCTGCGGACACTGTACCGAAGAGAAACCGGGAAGCCTTCGCCGCATTTTTCCTTGATTGCCTGAACAATTTCTATAGGGAAGCGTAATCGGTTTTCCAGGCTTCCACCATACTCGTCTGTTCTGTGATTCATTGCAGACATCGTGAACTGATCGATAAGATATCCTTCATGGACAGCATGGATCTCCACACCGTCCGCGCCTGCTGCCTGAGCTATTGCGGCACCCTCTGCAAATGCGTTAACATATTCATGAATCTCCTTAACGCTCATTTCACGAGTTTTCTTCGTGGGATCCCATACCATAGGGAGGGCACTGGGCGCCGGATCCCCTGGGTGGACACTTGAACGCCCAGAAATCGCAGTGATCTGCAGAAATACTTTGGCTCCATACTGATGGATACCATCCACCAGGTATTTTTGGCTTTTAATATAGTTTTCCGGATCTTTTCCGATGTAGGGCAAACCAAGCCAGCTTACCATAGGAACCAGACCTGTAATGATCAGACCCGTACCGCCTTTTGCACGCTCGATATAATAATCCGCTCCGTCTTTCGAGTAACTTCCATCCCGGTTCATCAGTCTCTCTGAAAAAACACCCATTGGCATCATTGCGATTCTGTTTTTCACCTCGCAATTTCCTATTTTGATCGGGGAAAATAAATTTTCGTATTTAGTTGACATTTCAAGACTCCTCTCTAATTTTAACTGTATTTCATTCACCGAATCGTTTATAGTTAAATTATAGAATCGTCCATAATCTTTGTCAAGATTTTTTTGTTAAAAAACAAACACTCCTGTTAGAAAATTATTTAACTCTTCCATCCAATAAAAAAACTCCTTCTGGTTCACAGAAAGAGTTTTTTTATTGGATCGATTATTTCATTATTCCATAATATTTAAGCTGTATCCTCAGATCCTGGATCCCCACGGACCTTACATCGTATTTTCCGTTATGGAGACACCAATCATAAATCGTTCCACGACTCGCTCGCAGAAGGCTGTCTACGATTTCCCCACTGGGAACCTCAGTATGGTTGACCAGTTCCACATTCTCATACATTTTTCTATAGAAGAACCTGTCTTTTCTGAATAAATAAGTATTGGAGTTTCCTATCTGACTTTTAAAGAAAATCCCGGTCACCTCGACTCCCTTGTGTTCCACATCCTTTAGCTGCTTGTTCGTCAGGTATTCTATGGCTTCAACCCCTGGCTTAGGATCATCTGCTTCCCATTCACTCTCTAATTCCTCATCGAAACACCTGTAGCCTTCGTCGATGAGATTTTCCTTCGATGGAAAATGATAATAAAACGCACCGACAGACACGTGTGCCGCCTTAACAATATCCGTGATTTTTACTGTATCATAAGTCTTCCCCTTGAATAATCTTATGGCACACTCGTATATTCTTCTTCTGGTTTCCAGTCTTTGTTGTTCTCGCTTATTCATATACTGTATTCCCTCATTCCCAACCCTGCTATCCAAGTTTTTTCATTTCTATTATAAAACAACTATCGTCTTTATCCTACAATAATTTCAAAATCGGAGCAATAAAAACCCCTTCTCAAACTACTCTTACCCTGCCGAAAAACAGAAATAAACTTGCAGAAACAGCCGCTAAAATTGCACCAAATATAAATGGTGCGCTGGGATTTATTCCGGACCACAAGAGCCCTGCGATAAGTGAGGAAAAAAAAGTGCAAATTCCAATAACTGTCTGGTATGCTCCAAATGACGTGGCAATTACTTCTTTACTGGCAATCTGTGTAATGTACACCTTGCTGATTCCTTCAGTCAATGCCATATAAACACCGTAAAGCGCAAACAGGAACCAAATCCAAGTCTTGGACTGATTGATTCCAAACAAGAAATAAGTTATTGCGAATAAGAAAAATCCCGAAACCAGAATTTTTTTCGGTCCAATTTTGTCACTCAAAGATCCAATAAAATAGGACAGCAGTGAATAAACAATATTAAAAACTACATAAGCCAAAACTGCATCGGTTGTAGACAAGCCTAAGGATTTCGCTCGAAGAATTAAAAAAGCATAAGAACTGTTGCCTATGGCAAATATTGCACTGATAACAAGAAATATTTTATAATCATGTGTCAGATTAGATAGTTTGAATTCTGGTTTGCCAGGCTTAATTGAAGCCGTTTTTTCTTTTACCAGAAAAATTAATAATATGACTCCCACTGTTCCAGGTATCAATGCGATATAAAATATCGGGCGCAGGTTATTGCTGCCGAAGTAATTCATTAAGAAAATAGCTGCAAGGGGACCAAAAACAGCCCCGCAAGTATCCAGTGCACGATGAAAGCCAAACGCCCTTCCCAGATTATCCGGAGTTGTACTTTCCGTAATCAGCGCATCTCTTGCAGATGTGCGTATTCCCTTTCCAAAGCGATCGATAAATCTGCCTATCAGGACAAGGGGCCAGCCGTAAGCAGCACCAATAATGAGTTTAGAGATGGTCGAAAATGAATATCCATAAACCGTGAAAATCTTTCTCTTTTGCGCCCGATCTGACAGCCAACCAGAAAACACCTTGAGTAAACTTGCTGTAGATTCTGCGATACCCTCAATTAATCCCACCAAAGCAATTGGAGCACCTAAAATCGAAGTCAGAAAAATGGGTACAATAGGGTAAACCATTTCGGAAGCCAGATCATTAAAAAAGCTTACCAATCCCAAAATAATAACATTTTTAGAAAGCCTACTTTTCTTTCTCATACATCACCTGTCTCAAATTATTAATTCTTAAAAATATATAAAGAAAGCTCTGCATAAAATATATTTCCTAACAATAAAACTCCTACAAATGGCATATGAAACCAATTTGTAGGAGTCATTAGCGTTGTCGCATTTATAGGCGAACTCCATCGCCTGTTTCATTCGATTTATTTAATAATTTTATCATTTTATTACAGGAATAACAAGTTAATGTATGTTGATTACATTTTTCTCTTATAACAATAAATGCCCTAGAAAATTATAAACATTTATCTAGGGCATAAAGTTACAGGGTTGTCTATCAGATCAAATCTACGCTATGCTGATTCCTGCATTGAAGCCCTCTCTTGCCGCTATCATGGCATTGCTCGTTTTTAACGCGCCTCCCACTACCACGACATTATTATGGACTGCTTCCATTTCAGCTACAAGCTTGTTATATGGTTTGTAGCCTAACGCCATTACAACAGTATCGGCAGGGATCGTGAAAGTACCTTTGCTGTTTTCAACGACTACACCATCATCAAGTATTTCTACAACCTTGGTAGATACGTTGATGTTCACCTCATATTCATTCAGGACTTTTTTAAGATAGTACTTGTTTACGCCATCGAGATCCCTGCAAATCGCAGGCATCATTTCAACGATGGTAACTTCCTTTTGCTCCATGCCCAAATGCGCGGCAGTTTCCGATCCTACTTCGCCGCCGCCTGCAACGACTATTCTGTCCCCTGTAGGAACCTTTCCAAGAAGAACATCCTCAGCTGCCAGTACATTTGATTTTTCTATTCCTTTGATTGGTGGAACAAGCGGAGTACCTCCGGTAGCAACGATTACCACATCAGGCTTTTCCACTAATACCACATCTTTTGTAAGATTGGTGTTAAGAAATATTGTAACTCCCAGTTTGTTCAATTCGTTTATTAGCCAGGTTGTATAAGTAGCTAATTCGCCCTTACATGGCGGATAAGCTGCCGATTTAAATTGACCTCCGAGAAAATCCCTTTTTTCATAAAGGCTTACATTATGACCTTTAAGCGCTGCCGCCCTGGCAGCCTCCATACCTCCGGGACCGCCGCCTGCAATAAAGACTTTTTTGGGGTCAGCCACCTTTGAGTAGTCTAATTCCCATTCTCTTCCCAAAGAAGGATTTACAAGACAATTTATGGGTCCGCCTTCATATAGTGCGCCAACGCAGCCCTGCAAACAAGCTATGCATAATCTTATTGAATCAAAATCGCCTGCTTTTGCTTTGTTCGGCAGATCCGGATCAGCCAATGAACCACGTCCCATACCGATAACATCTGCTTTCCCGGCCTCAAGAAGACTTTCAGCCATTTTCGGATCATTGATTCTGTTTACGGTAAATACAGGGATATTAACCAGTGATTTTATCTCAGCGGCTAAATCAGCCTGCCAAGCATGGGGTACATACATTGGAGAAACGATCTGCCTGCTGTGGTCGCCATAAACCGAGCAGGAAACATTCAACGCATCAAAGCCCCACTCCTCAAATTGTTTTGCCAGTATTCTTGATTCTGACAGATCTCTGCCGCCGGGTACATCTTCCAGAGCTGAGAAACGAATGATCACAGGGAATTCCTTCCCTACTTTACCTCGGACATTTTCATAGATTTCCTTAATGAACCTTGTCCTGTTGTCAAAACTTCCGCCGTATTTATCGGTTCGCTTGTTCACATATGGCGACATAAATTGGGCAATCAGATATCCATGAGCAGCATGGATTTCAATTCCGTCAAAACCAGCCTTCTTTGCTCTTAGGGCACAATCACCGAAGTCGTTCACTATTTGTTCAATTTCAGGTATTGTAAGTTCTTTTGGGATCTCTCTAAGCCACGGACATGGAATAGATGAAGGTGCAACCGGCGGCTTTCCGCCATTTACAAAGCTATTGCTTTGTCTGCCTGCATGGTAGATTTGACAGAATATCTTTGAATCGTACTTGTGGATAGTATCAGTCAACCTTTTATGGCTTTCGATCTGTCCATCATTCCAAAGACCGGATATAAACTTATAGCCCATTGCATGCTGGTTTACGGCATAGTCTTCAGTGATGATCAGTCCCCAGCCTCCATTAGCTTTTGCTTCATGGTATGCAATATACTTATCTGTCGCTGTTCCGTTTTCGTTGCAATAGTTTGCAACCATCGCTGTAACTGCGAGTCTGTTCGGGATTTCACAGTTATTGATTTTTATTGGGGAAAATAATTTTTTGAACATATCGATCTCTCCTTTAAATTTATTTCTAAATTAAGGATAAACCCTGTAGATACTACAGGGTCAATATGTTTGTTAAAAAACTTTCAAACTTTTTCGACAGGCATCCAGATTTCGATATAACGGCAATAAGCAACAGGTTCATGAACACGTGCCAGTAGCCTGCCTACCACATCCCCGCTAAGGATGTAGCCATTATTTTTAATAAAATCGAGTGCACTGTCTAATAGCTTCAGAGAAAAGGTTCCTCGTTTACCGGCACAGATTACAGTATGGACACTTTGTACATTTTCGATATGTATCACACGTTCATTTATAGGAATATTGAAGGCATCTGCATATTCCTTTTCTATGGAAAAACCCCAATTGTATTTATTTGTATTATTTCTATTCAGGATTGCATCATATGGCATCACCACTAATGGTTCAACAAAGGGGAGATGGTTCATCCAGGCTTCAAAAATTCCTTCAAATTTATCCTTGGTTTCATACTGGTAATTTGATCGATGTGTAAAGTAGTATATGTCCGGGTGAATAGCGAAGGTGAATTTTCCAAGAGAAGCTTCAATATTTTCTAAAACGCAAATATATTCCTGGTGCTTACGCTTCAATAGAGTGTAATATTTAAGCTTATCGTCTATATAATGCTGCCTTTCTCTTACCTTATCCTTGAAACTTTCCATATTATCTGAATGGAGGATTTCTTCTACTTGTGAAGAGGAAAAATCATAGCTCCTGAACCTCTTGTATTCGATAAGGAAATTGATATCCCAGGCATCGTAATATCGATAGTTGTTGCTGTCATCTTTTTTAGGATGAACAATATCCATTTTTTCCAAATAGCGAAGAGTCTCAATTGGTATATTAAGTATCTTGGAAACTTCGCCAATCTTATACTTCACAAAAACGCCTCCTTAAAACTATACTACTAAACTTTGAGTTGTTATATGAATATTATACACTGGTATTTGGCATCAGGAAAGTTTTTGAGCATGGCTTTGTTTTCTCCCTATAATCAGTCGAGCTCTGGTTTTCTATCTGTGTAAAGTTAAATGACAAAGATAGCAGCTTTAAACTATCAATGAAAACCCACTACCAGAGGAGCGACAGAAAAAATTCCGATGATCTTAATGTAATCATTGACCCATAGTTTAAGCATTTGACATCAGGGTGGAAATAAACCTATTGTCTTTTTTGTACGTTTAAATGGATTCATACGCAAAAACTTGGATTACTTTTTAGGGTGAGTAGGTTAGTTCCTCGTTAAAACATGTTGCAAACATAATCGATAAGGGTATAAAAAAAATAGAATAATAAACTGGGAACCATTTTTATTGGATTGGCTATTGAGGATAGGTTTCTCGTGGGAAAGTCAAGATAGTAAGAGGGGATGATTATTATGAGCAGAAGAAGCCGTCCAAAAGCAATCATAATCACAATCGTTGTTATAAGTGTAATCGCGTTTATTGCCTTTGGAATTATTACATCTCAAAACGCAGATATCGAAAATCAAAATAAAAAAGCGGCGTTACTCGCTGAAAAAGAGTTGAAAATCAGCGATCTGATTAACAAGGTGGATGAATATGCGGCGATAAAAGGGGAATTCACAGAAATAAAAAGTCCTTCGAAACCGTGCAAGGTTTTTATCGTTCAAAATAACTTTACTCCAGGTCTAGCCCAGACTCCAGATGAGGGTTATATCTACTCGCCGATTTATTATGAGCTTCCGGAAGAAATTCAGGCAAAATCGGCATCGGAATTAACTACCCTTGTTCAGCTGAATATCTTTGAAGTCGCCACAGGAAAGTATTCAAACGGCGACACAGCTTATACTTTGCATGTAAAGATGACAATCATTGATATGACAAAAAGCGAGGTTATATTCTATACCGATCTTGTTCAGCAGCCCTTCACTAACGTAAGCAATGACAGCCAGTTGCACAGACAAATTCCAGAGTATGAAATAATCGCAAGGATAGAAGATCTCGCCGGCTATATTGATGAGTAATTAGATGTATGTTGATACTAATCCAACTAAATACGAGGTGGAGAGGATAAACATGAGAAGATTCCAATCAATTCATTTTCTAATGGTAATTGTTCTGGTTTTTTTATTGACTACAGGATGCGCATCATCGTCTGACACCCCTGAAAATACGCCTGTCACCCCTTCGAGCCCGCCAATTGTCGAACTGGTCATTAAGGAACAAAACCATACCATATCGGCAGGATATAAACACACGCTTGGTTTAAAAACGGACGGTACCGTGGTCGCTGCCGGCAATAATGAGAATG
>JAAXUP010000091.1:0-372 GCA_013335935.1 Eubacteriaceae bacterium
AGAAAAACTCACCCCCGAGCTTCGGGAGCTGTATGAGAAGATGAAAGGATCAGCGGCTGGGCATTAGCTTCTGGGTGGTTAGGTGACTAGGTGGTTGGGTGGTTGACGAAAAGCAAAAAATGCTTAAGTGCGTAATGTTCACATCGTTCACGTTCAATTGTTAAAGTGTTAAAGCGGTCCAAAGCAACCAAAAGCAGAAGACACGTTTAGTATTTTGTCATTTAACAATTTCGCGCACAGAAGGTGCGTTCGGCACTTGAGCATTTTACCGCACCACAGGTGCAAATGCAAATCAGCATCGCTGTCTAAGAAAATTTTTGCGGTTGGCGAGGTTAGAAAATCCTCTGAAATATCAAAGGTTTTCGGGAAAAA
>JAAXUP010000091.1:382-7758 GCA_013335935.1 Eubacteriaceae bacterium
GGATGTTTTTACAGCGAATCTGAGCCGGCACATTTCCATAAGGTATTTCAGTAATGTGCCGGTGAATATGAGCGTAAGAAAATCTGAAGGTATTGAAGATCGATTTTCTCGAGACATAAGCTTTTTTTCGTGACAGCGAAGCTGAGGTGGCTGTTAAGTGAGCAGCAGTTAGCGAAATGCAAAACCCGCAGAAATGTGTAAGCGTTGAAGTGTTGAAATGCTGGAATGCATAATTCTGGCATATTTATGACTTATTTGGTGGTTAGGTGACTAGGTGGTTGGGTGGTTGGCAATTGGCAATTAGGTGAATAGCCATTAGCTTTTAGAGCCAAGCCAAATAATATAAGCAATATCTAAATAAAAACATTGAAAAATAAAAATATAACAAATAAACTTTTCAGCTAACAGCTAACAGCTAACAGCTAACAGCTAACAGCTAACAGCTAACACCAAACAAGGAGGTAATCTTATGAATCTGGATAAGTTCACAGAAAAAGCACAACTGGCTGTGGCGTCGTCACAAGAGTACGCCCTGAGATACAATAATCAGGAGATTGATGTGGAACATCTTCATTATTCTATGGTCGTGCAGGAAGAGGGCCTGATCCCCAAGCTGTTAAGCTATATGGGGGTGGATACCGGATTGTATGGAAAAGATCTGGAAGATATGCTGGAAAAACTCCCGAAAATATATGGGGGAGGAACAAACAGCTACCTATCCAGAAGATTCAATCAGGTGCTTATTGCCGCGGAGGATGAAGCGAAAAGATTCAAGGATGAATACACAAGCGTGGAACATATTTATATGGCGGTTTTAAAGGAGAAGAATTCGCCGGCAGCAAAGCTGTTTTCTCGTTATGGGATCACCCTCGAAAAATTCATGGAAGCTTTAAGCAAAGTTAGAAGCGGCCAGCGAGTTGTCAGCAAGAATCCTGAGGATACCTACGAAGCTCTTAAAAGGTTCGGCAGGGATCTTGTGGAGATGGCTAAAGATGGAAAACTCGACCCGGTAATCGGAAGGGATTCGGAAATTAGGCGAGTCATAAGGATCCTCTCCAGACGTACAAAAAATAATCCAGTACTCATCGGAGAACCCGGAGTAGGGAAAACTGCAGTAGTGGAGGGCTTGGCTCAGCGGATCCTGAAAGGAGACGTTCCGGAAGGCCTGAAGGATAAAACAATATTTGCTTTAGATATGGGCGCGCTGATTGCTGGCGCCAAATATCGTGGAGAATTTGAGGAGAGGCTCAAGGTGGTACTGGACGAAGTCCAGAAATCCAAAGGGAGGATCATCCTCTTTATCGATGAGCTACACAACATTGTAGGAGCCGGAAAGGCAGAAGGTGCCATGGATGCAGGTAATATTTTGAAACCCATGCTCGCCAGAGGCGAACTTCACTGCATCGGAGCGACTACCTTGAATGAATATAGGCTGTATATCGAAAAAGATGCTGCCCTGGAAAGAAGATTCCAGCCAGTCATGGTGGACCAGCCAACCGTTGAAGATACCATTTCCATACTCAGAGGCTTAAAAGAAAAATTCGAGATCCATCACGGTGTGCGGATAACGGATAATGCCCTTATCGCATGCGCCATATTGTCAAACCGATATATCACCGACAGGTTCCTGCCGGATAAAGCCATCGACCTTATGGACGAGGCGGCAGCCATGATCAGGACCGAAATCGATTCCATGCCTGCAGAATTAGATGAACTCAGCCGGAAAATCATGCAGCTGGAAATCGAGAGGCAGGCACTTAAAAAAGAGGTGGACAAGGCGTCCAAGGACCGTCTTTCCAATATTGAAAAGGAGATCTCCGTTCTAAAGGAAAAAAGCGATGGCATGATGGCCCAGTGGGAGCTTGAAAAGCAAACCATTAAAGGGGAAAAAGATATCAAACAGGAAATCGAAAATGTGAATAGGGAAATCGAAGAGGCAGAGCGAAAATATGATCTTGAAAAACTGGCCCAGCTGAAGCATGGGAGACTTCCGGAGCTTTACAAGCAGTTGGAAGCAAGGAAAGAAAAGTCTGAGAGACAGCTTCTTAAGGAAGAAGTCACGGATGAAGAAATCGCCGAAATCGTGGCCAAGTGGACCGGTGTGCCGGTCACCAAACTGCTGGAGCAGGAAAAGGATAAGCTTTTACATCTTGCGGACATCCTGCATCAGAGGGTGATCGGTCAGGAGGAAGCGGTGGAAGCTGTAAGTGACGCTGTTATCCGGGCCAGATCAGGGCTTAAGGATCTGACCAAGCCCATAGGTTCCTTCATTTTTCTGGGACCCACAGGTGTGGGAAAAACGGAGCTGGCAAAATCCCTGGCGGAAGCACTTTTCGATAATGAAGATAACATTGTCCGTATCGATATGTCGGAGTATATGGAAAAACACTCGGTAGCTCGTCTTATCGGAGCGCCTCCGGGATATGTGGGCTACGAAGAGGGGGGACAGCTTACAGAAGCGGTGAGAAGAAAACCTTACAGCGTCCTTCTCTTTGATGAAATCGAAAAAGCCCACCCTGAGGTGTTCAACGTGCTGCTGCAGCTGTTGGATGACGGCAGGCTGACTGACAAGCCAGGGCAGGACGGTCAACTTCAAAAATACGGTGATCATCATGACTTCAAATATAGGAAGCGCTTATCTTCTCGAAGGAATAAACCAGCAGGGTGAAATCAGCGATAAGGCCAGAGACGAGGTCATGGATCTCCTTCACAGGCAGTTCAAACCTGAGTTTTTAAACAGGATCGATGAAATTGTACTCTTCAAGCCCCTTAAAAAGGATGAAATTATCAGGATTTTGGATATCGCCCTTGGAGAAATCGGAAAGAGGCTTGAAGACCGGAATATTACAATGGAGGTAAGCCGGGAAGCAAAAGCGCTTATAGCTGAAAAATCCTACTCTCCGACCTTCGGCGCCAGACCTGTCAAAAGATATATGCAAAAAAATATTGAAACGGTTTTGGGCAAACTGATCATTTCAGGAGCATTAAACGATGGAATGTCCATCCGTGTGGGTGTAAAGGGTCAAGAACTGGATTTTGAAATCAAATAATATTAAGACAACAAACAAAAGGGAAGGAGCAACAGAATGATTAGGATCACTGCCCTGACAAAAGGTGAAAAACTTATCAATGTAGAGTCCCTGGAGGAACTTTCCGAGCTCGACTATAAATGGTATTGGGCAGACTTCGAAGCCCCAACTGAGGATGAGGTGAGGTATCTCTATGACTACTTCAAATTCCATCATCTGGCGATAGAGGATTGTCTGCATCTGCTTCAACGGCCTAAAGTTGATTTCTACGACGGATACAATTTTTTTGTCCTCCATGCAGTCTGTGAAACCGATATAACCCCCCGGGAGGTCAATCTGTTCATAGGGGAAAATTATATCGTATCCTTTCACCAGGATGAATCACTCCCTGAGTTCTATGAGGCCAGAGATGAGCTTTATGCCAGTGATACTGAGTTTTGGGATCAAGGCAATGTGTATATTGCCTACCTTATTATGGATAAAATCGTCGATGCCTATTTCCCGGCAATATTTAAAATCGAGGATGATCTGAAGGAATACGACGATATCGACAAGGGAAGCCTGAACAAGGAACGGATCGAGATGCTCTTTGATATAAGAGGAGAACTGCTTAAACTGAGAAGAGTCGTAGGCACCATGAGAGATCTTATTTACCGGGTTCTAAATTCTTCCCACCTGAAGCATTTTCTTCATAATGAAGTATATTTTATCGATATCTATGATCACCTGCTTAGGCTTTCGGAAATCATCGAAGCCAACCGGGAGATCACCTCTGATATCAGAGACAGTTTTATTTCCATCAACTCCAACCGGATGAATAGTGTGATGACCTTGCTGACCATCATTACAACCATCTTTATTCCCATTACTTTTATCGCAGGGGTTTACGGTATGAATTTTAAATATATGCCTGAGTTGAATCATCCCTACGCCTATTTCTATACGATCTTTGCAATGTTTGTGGTAGGATTTTTGATGTACCTGTGGTTCAAGCGAAAAGGCTGGTTCGACATGTATAAGTAATTATGCATAAAGACAGATTATATATAAGGAGGATAAACGATGGATATCGTTGGCAAAGGAAAGATGCTTAGAATATTCCTGGGGGAATCCGACATGTACCAGCATGAAACTTTGTATCATGCCATTGTCAAGAAACTAAAGGAATCTGGGATGGCAGGAGCAACAACCATTCGAGGCATTGAAGGTTTTGGCGCTGGAAATCGGAAAAAAATCAAGAAAATCGATGTGCTTTCTGGAGATTTGCCCATTGTTATCGAAGTGATCGACATTGGAGAAAGGATCGATGGGATCATCCGGGAGATCGCTCCCATGCTCAAGGAAGGTATGATGGCAGTGATCGACAATGTAGAAATCATCAAATACGGAAAGCAGTTGTAGAAACATTCTGAATAAACATGCAGTATTGCGGCATCGGAAAACTCTGATGCCGCACTTTTATACCCTTTGTTGTTATTAAATTAACTAACTTGGGCAACAATCGAATCCTATTTAATAGTTATATTAAATAGTGAAATAGAAAACAATCGGGTATCACTATAATATATGCAGTAATGGATAATTGTGGAAAGACGAGGAAGTAAAATGGGAAAAATGGCACGATTTATAATATCGCGAAGACTTTCCTCTTGGAAAGATTAAGTATTTCTGCTATTGATTACGATTACAAAAAAATATGTTTTATTTGTCGAAATTTAATTGACATTAATATCACTATTCAATATAATCAAAAATAAGTGACAAATACATAACAAATACAGGGGGACTTTATGAAAAAATTATTATCAATACTTCTAGTCTTGATCTTCGTAGCTTCATCTGCTACCGGATGCTTCTTGTTCGATAAAAAAGATGACACGACGACAAAAGACAACGACTCAACGATCATTGCCGATGGCTCAGATAAAACTGATGATGAAGCAATTGTCGATGAGATTGACGGAACTACAGACGGAACTGAAGATGGAACAACGACAGGAACAGGCAGCAAAACGTCTGATTCCGGAACTTCAGCTTCTTATACGGAAACCAGCACAGGAACGAAGACTTCTACAGGAACTAAGACTTCCACAGATTCCGGATCAGGTGCAAGCGAAGAACCGACTTACACACCGCCAGTTGTCGTGACACCACCTGTTACACCTCCAGTGGACACTGTGGCAGCAGCCTCATTTGCAAGCACTAATGATGTTTTTGAAGTATCCATCGGCAGCGCTGGAAAATGGATCGTTTCATTACTTAACGATTTGACCTTCACAAAGAATCTTGTTGTTGACGGCGAAATCAATAAGACAGGCACTACAGTTCCACAGCGTAAAATTGCTCTTTACACTCAGGATGCGGCAAAAGTGGTTACAGGACAGTTCACTCTGACTGTACCAAACTTAACCATCAACAGTTCAAAAATGAATTTTACAAATGGAACATTTAATGGAAACATTATTTCAACAGCAGAATTCATGTCTATCATTGGAACAAAAGTGAACGGTAACGTTTATGTAAACAAAAACAATTTTGCCATGAAAAATGGCGGTAAAGATCCTAGCGGCGTAACCGTTGCACCGAAAATCACTGGAAATCTTATTTTCATGAACAGAGATGCTTACAGAAACATGGTTAAATCCGCAGTTGTACCTGCAACTGATCCTGTATCCTACCTAAGCGTAGCTGATACATTAAAATCTGCAGTCTACAATGTAACAGGCTATAAAGCAGTATATGACACAGATACGCTTACTGGTGCATCCTTAACAGCTGACCCAGTGACATTTGCTAAATCTCTTGGTCCTGACGGAGAGTGGATCATCTGCGGAACAGCAGATGTTACTTCAGCAACAGACCTTGTACTTGATGGCGCAATGATCAAAACAGGAACAATCAAAACTGTAAGCATTCCTTATGATGTATCAGGTATGACTGTTCAAAGAAAAATCGCAATGTACGAGCAAGCGAAATATGCTTTCGTCGGAGTTGCAACTGCACAAAACGTACCTACAAAAGTATTTACGCTTACTGCACCAAGCTTGACTATCAAAAGTCCTAAAGCAAGAATCCAGAATTCAAGATTTGTTGGTACTCTCAACATTGAAGCAACTGACTTCCTGCTGATCGATTCAAATATTATTGGAAATATCAATTTTGCAAGCCAGGCAGCTTATGACGGATTACAGATCGACCCTGTAACAAGAGGGAAAATCTTAACAAACATGGCAGCAGGCAGTAAAGTATTCGTTAACGGAACAGAAGTTTTAGCAGCAGACTTAAAAGCAGCTAATACAGTAAATCCAGTATACTTAACAAATGCACCAGCAACTGTTACTATCGCTGGAGTAGCCTACGACGCAGCAACAACACAAGCGGTTATCGACGCAAACAGACCATAATCAGTAAAAGCAATTAAATAAGTTATATGCCTATAAGGGACAGCCTGATCAACATCAGACTGTCCCTTTTCAGTCCTTCAGACAGCGGTAGACAGCGGGACGTTTCGTTTGTCCATCGAGATCTTTTAACGAAAAGTTAACATTTGAAACAACTGATTTCAGGGTATACTATAGGTAGAATATGCGGAGCAGTAAAGTTTATGGAACACTGCCTGACATATAAAATGGAGGATAACCGATGAAAAAAACGGCAGCATTTATATGTGTACATAATTCCTGCAGATCTCAGATGGCAGAGGCCTGGATGAGACACTTGGGCAGCGATGTTTTTGATGCCTATTCTGCAGGAACGGAAGAATATCCGGAGGTGAAACCGCTGGCACTTCAGGTACTGAAGGAAGCGGGTGTCAGCACGGAAGGGCTGCGACCGAAGCTCCTTGACGAGATTCCGGGAGAGGTCGACTATCTGATCACCATGGGGTGCAACGTAGCCTGTCCATACATCCCAACTAGCCACAGGGAGGACTGGGGTCTTGAGGACCCATCAGGCGGCCCAATCGAAGCTTACCGGAAAACCAGCGAGATCATCCGTGAAAAAGTGCTGGAGTTGATCAGGAAAAGCGCTGAAATGTAAAAGTGTTGAAGTGTAAAAAACGTTGAAATGCTTAAATCTGGGATACTTAGGACTTAGGACTTATGACTTATTGGTGGTTAGGTGGTTGGGTGGTTGGCGAAATGCAAAGCGTTAAAACGTTGAAATGTAAAAGTGTTGAAGTGTTGAAGTGCAAAAAACGTTGAAATGCTTAAATCTGGGATACTTAGGACTTAGGACTTACGACTGATTGGGTGGTTAGGTGACTAGATGGTTAGGTGGTTAGCGAGATGCAAAGGGAAAGGCGTTGAAGTGGTGAACAGCAAAAGCGTTGAAATGTTGAAAGGTTAA
>JAAXUP010000092.1 GCA_013335935.1 Eubacteriaceae bacterium
TCATGGAGAAAACAGCTACACAAATCCATTATATTCCCTGATTACAGATATTATCTATTCAAGGCAAACCCATGATGTTTTAAATCGTCGGGGTGACGTATTTATCCTTAATGCCAATACCATGATGTCCGAGGATACCGATCTGTTCTATTCATCAGCCAGAATGATTTTCAAAGGCAGCGGCGGCTCTATGGAGGAACAATTCAAGCCATTGCCTGTTCCAGCGCTTCCTGCATTACTGGAGCCTTTAAAGGATTTATCGGCTCTTGATATTGAGCACAAGGCAAAAGAAGAAGAGAAACTTCTGTATTTTAATGGTCTGGGAGGTTTTACCCAGGACGGAAGGGAATATGTGGTTACACTTGAAAAGGGTAAGATGACACCGGCGCCTTGGGTAAATGTGATTGCCAACCCGGAATTTGGTTTTGTCGCCTCTGAATCAGGAGGAGGTTTTACCTGGAGTGAAAATAGCAGAGAAAACAAACTGACTCCCTGGTCAAATGACCCTGTCAGTGATCCCCCTGGTGAAATCTTTTATTTAAGGGATGAGTCTGCACAAATATGGTCCATTACTCCTCTTCCCATCAGAGAAGAAGAAGATTACACCATCAGACATGGATTTGGTTATAGCGAATTCAAACATACCAGCCATGGACTCTCACAGGGTCTGGTGCAATTTGTGCCCGTAGAAGGTACTGTTAAGCTGAATATTATAACTTTGAGGAATGAGAGTTCCCAGGATAGAAATATAAGCATAATATACTATATGAGACCAGTTTTAGGAGTCAATACGAAAGAAACAGGGATGCATCTGGTAAGCTCTCAAAGCGAAAAAGGAAAATTGATCATACAAAATCCCTACAACAGGGAATTTGCGGACAGGGTCTGTTTTATGGATACTTCTGCTGAGGATCGTTGGGTGACAGGTGATAGAAGAGAATTTTTCGGCATTGGAAACACAGGCGCACCGGATTCCTTAAAAAGAGAGCATTTATCCGGATCCGTTGGGGCAGGCTATGATCCCTGCTGCGCAATGCAGGTCAATTTATGCATCAAGGCAAACGAAAACAAAGAACTTGTTTTTGTTTTGGGAATGACCAAGGATTTAAAAATTGTGGATGAAATAGGGGACAAGTACAGACATCTGGAGAATGCAAAGGCAGCCCTGGAAGAAGTCAAAGAATTTTGGCAGGAAAAACTCCAGGTGATCCAGGTGAGCACCCCTGATCCGGCCATGGATATCATGCTTAACGGCTGGCTTTTATATCAAGTGATTTCATGCAGAATGTGGGCGAGATCTGCCTTCTACCAATCGGGAGGGGCTTTTGGCTTTCGTGATCAGCTCCAGGATTGTTTATCGTTAATTTCTGTTTGGCCTGAAATTGCCAAAAATCAGATCCAAAAACATGCCCAGCATCAATTCATTGAGGGTGACGTATTGCATTGGTGGCATGAGCCATCCTGCAAAGGGACTCGAACACGGATTTCAGACGATTTTTTATGGTTGCCTTATGTCACAGCAGAGTATGTGAACATCACAGGAGACAACGAATTCTTATTAGAAGAAATTTCATTTTTAGAAGCTGACGTCTTAAAAGATTCTGAAGAGGAGCGGTACTGTGCACCGGGAATCACAGGGGAGGTTTCTTCCCTTTATGATCATTGCATCCGTTCCCTGGAGTATGCTCTGAAATTTGGTGAGCGTGGACTACCGTTGATTGGAACCGGGGACTGGAATGATGGAATGAACACCATTGGAAATTGCGGAATGGGAGAAAGTGTTTGGCTGGGATGGTTTTTAACCGCAACCCTGAAGAAATTTATTCCCATCTGTCGAGGAATGAAGGATGAAGAAAAAGCCGAAAAGTATTCGGTACTAAGTGAAAGAATTGCTGCAGCCATTGAAGAAAATGGCTGGGATGGGAATTGGTACAAAAGAGCCTTTTGCGACACCGGCGAGCCCATCGGCTCTGCCATCAACAGCGAATGTAAAATAGATTCTTTGTCTCAAACCTGGGCAGTAATTTCAGGTGCAGGAGACAAAACAAGAGCCTTGAAAGCAATGGCATCACTGGAAGATTATCTCGTAATGCGTGATGAAGGTCTGATTAAGCTATTGACACCGCCCTTTAATACGGGAAATATAGAGCCAGGATATATCAAAGGATATTTGCCAGGGGTAAGAGAAAATGGCGGTCAATATACCCATGCAGCTGCCTGGGTCATTGCTGCGTTTGCTATGCTGGGTGAGGGGGATAAAGCTTCAGAACTCTTTGGACTGATAAATCCCATCAATCATTCCCGTACAGACAAAGAAGTGTCCAAATATAAAGTAGAGCCCTATGTAATGGCCGCGGATGTTTATAGTGTACAACCCCATCTTGGGAGAGGTGGCTGGACCTGGTATACAGGATCAGCAGGCTGGATGATGAAAGCCGGTTTGGAAAACCTTCTGGGATTTAATAAAATCGGTGACAAACTGATCATGGATCCCTGCATTCCTGGAAAATGGACAGAATTTTCTCTGAAGTATAAATATTTTGAAACTACCTATGAGATCAGTGTCAAAAATCCCGATAGCCTTAACAAAGGGATATCCTCCCTTACCGTGGATGGAAAAGCTGTTTCGGGTAATCGTATCGATCTTACAAACGACAAGCTGATCCATGTCATCCAGATCCAAATGGGTGTGGTCACCCAGTGAGTATCGGAGATTTTACTGGGTATCATTTTACTGAAAGGGACTTTGTGAGACGAGGAAGGGCGTGAACAGATGAAAAGTTCATTTGTTGTTGGAAAAATAAAAGGAATTTCCATCGAAGTCAATTATAGCTGGTTTGCGATATTTGGATTAGTGAGCTTTATGCTGGCAACAAATTATTTCCCACAATTTTATCCGGATTGGAATTCAACCTTACGTTGGATGATCGGCGGAATCACGGCGTTAATGTTTTTTGCATCGGTTTTGCTTCATGAACTGGCACATTCTCTTGTATCCATTCGTCTGGGGATCCAGGTCAAGAAGATCACTCTGTTTATTTTTGGCGGTGTCGCTCAGATAGAAAAGGAACCTGACGAACCCCTGCAGGAACTCAAAATTGCCATCGCAGGGCCTGCCACCAGTGTGTTCATCGCTATTTTGACCTACTTTATTGCAGCTGTCCTGAATAGTACGGGGGCTCCTGATTATGCGACTGTCCCATTTTCTTATATTTCAACCACTAATATTATTCTGGCCATCTTCAATATGATTCCAGCTTTTCCAATGGATGGAGGGAGAGTATTCAGGGCGCTGATTTGGCGAACTACGGGAGACTTGAAAAAAGCCACTAAAACAGCATCCTCCTTAGGGGTCATGTTCGGATATTTTTTAATAATGGTGGGTGTTTTATGGGTGCTGAATGGAGATTTTTTAAACGGTATCTGGTTTTTCTTTATCGGCTGGTATATCACCCAGTCCTCCCAGTCCAGCTATCAGCAATTGGTCATTTCAGATGTATTCAATAAAATTCGTGTTAAAGAGTTTATGACAGATGATGTGATTACCATCGATTATGACTTGTCCCTGCTGGAGGTTGTTGAAAACTATTTTTACAAATATAAATTTGCAAGCTTTCCAGTGATGAAAAATGGAGAAGTGGCAGGAATCATCAATACGGACAGTGTCAGGAAAGCCCATAGAGAACTATGGAGCGAAACCACTGCCGGTAGTGTCACCATCCCTCTGGACGATACCCTGGTTATTTCTCCCTCAGATACTGTTTCTGTCGCTATGGAAAAAATTTTTCGTCATAGCGTGGGAAGAGTTCTGGTAATGGATGGAACAAAACTTCTGGGGATCGTCTCCAGAACGGATATCCTTAATTACATAAGGATACATGGTCAGTTCGAGACCAAAGGGTGAATTGAAATAAAAGGAGTATATGCTATTGAATGATTTTTTAGATTTATTTACGAAGGTTGCAAAGGATACGGGTAAGGGAGTAAAAGGTTTTCTGAAGGCTCAGCTTATTATTATGCTGATCACCTTTGTTATACTCAGCATCGGACTTAGCGTGATCAATGTCCCCCTGCCGGTACTCATCGCCATGGGTATTGCAGTCTTCGACTTGATTCCAGTGGTGGGAAGCGGGATCATCATGATTCCCTGGGCACTCATCAGTATTGCTGGAGGTAATACTGAAACTGGAAAGCAGCTTGCCATCTTATACGTGTTTCTTGTTGTGCTTCGCCAGATCATCGAACCAAAAGTCATAGGAGATCATATCGGAATCAATCCTATTGTTACCTTTATTTCCAGCATTTTGGGTTCCATCGTCTTCGGACCGGCAGGCTTCATCATTGGCCCAGTGATTGCGATTGTGATCAATTCCATTAAAAAGAACAGGGCAAGCACCAAATAATTTCAAAGGATCGATCCTCAATGTTCGGGGATCGATCCTTTGCTTAGTTATGTCTTGATTACTATTCAATTATCATTTGCTGGAAGTATTCCTTAGCCGTAGAAATAAATAGTTTTATGAACTCATTATCATTCGTCTTCAAATAAATCGCTGCAACTTGATGAGTAAAATGCTCTTTGTCCATATCAATGGAATAAAACTTCAAATTCGGTGAGGCGTTTTTCTTGATGTAGGACGGTACAAATGCGATTCCCGCAGCGGCTTCCACCATCAAAAGCATGGTATCAAAACTCTGGACCTGCTCGATATTCTTAGGAAAGAATCCATACGCCTCAAAGTCTTTTTTCATTCTGTCATAGTTTTTTGGAGAGTCATCCTCCTTAACCATCACGATGGTTTCATCCTTCAAATCTTTAATACTAATATTATCCTGGTTTGCTAAAGGATGAAGGATATTCATGGCAACACTGATGGTGTCACAAAACAAGTTTTCAGTTTCGAAGACACTGCTATTTTTAAATTCATAGGGATAGGTGTAAACCAAATCCGATGTACCTTGTTCAAGCTCAAGGGAGACCCGGTTCTGAGGGCAATGATGAAACTTCAGCTGAATATTCGGGTAATGGGCATTGAATTCATGAACAAGAGAAGGAAGAAAAACCCGCTCGTATTGTCCATCAAAGGCGATATTTAAAATCCCCGTATATCCTTTTTGCACGCTCTTTAATCTTTCCAAAGCATGCTCGTATTTTTCAACAATGATCTGGGCATCCTCTAAAAACAACGTTCCTTCTGTGGTAAGTACAATGGATTTATTTTTTCGTGTAAATAATTTCACTTCCAACTGGTTTTCCAGCTTTTGGATCTGCTGACTCATGGCTGACTGAGCGATAAAAAATTCCTCAGCAGCTTTGGTAAAATTCATATGCTTTGCAGCACTGATAAAATAACGCATACGTTGAATATCCATGAATACCACCTTACCATCGTTTTTGCTTATTATAGCATATCATTTCCATGTTTCACAATAGAACAGCAAGTTTATATAATAGGAACCGTGAAGTAATAAAGGGGGGAAATCATTTGAAAGAGGTTCCAAATACAGAATATGGAAGACGGATCGTGCAGTACCCAAACGAAGTTTCTGTTTGCGTGGGCTGTAACGGATGTGAAATCGTTTGCAGTTTGGTCCATGAAGGGAAAACCGGTCAGATGCTCAAAAGGATCCACTTGGAGCGAGACACCATCAATATGGACAGCCATAAAATTTTTACCTGTCAAAATTGCGCAGATCATCCCTGCTATGAAGCCTGTCCCAAAAAAGACGAGGCCATGCGTTATGATCCGATTCTGGAACTGGTATACATTGATCCGGAGTTTTGCATTGGCTGCAAGAAATGTATCAAGGCTTGTCCTTTCGAACCTAAACGAATCAATTTTGACAAAGTTTCAAAAAAAGCCAAAAAATGCGACCTTTGCCTGGAACGGACAGAAGGTCCTGCCTGTGTTGAATTTTGCCAGGTCCGATGTATCGGTGTTTCCGATCAGCCTCTGCCTCCTCCTCCGCCAGCACCTCCCGGGCCACCTGAATGAAACGGGAAACAGAAGTGCGGTTGAATATCAAAAGCGAGGTGAAGACAAAAATGAGTGAAAAATTATACGGATATGCGGGAAAAATTTTAAGGATCAATTTAACGACTGGTGAGATCACTCATGTTCCCACATCCAATTATGTTCCTAAATATCTGGGTGGACGGGGAGTATGCAATAAAATCTTCTGGGATGAGGTTGCCCCAGGCGTAAAGGCTTTTGATCCGGAGAATAAATTTATTCTTATGACAGGCGCGACAACTGCCACCGGTATTCCTACAGGAGGACGTATCTCCATTGCAGGGATTTCTCCTCAATGCAACCCGGAGCAATACACCTGGTCGGGAATGGGCGGCTGGTTTGGCTCGGAATTAAAATATGCTGGATTTGATGGTCTGATCCTTGAAGGCAAGGCGGAAAAACCTTCCTATATCTGGATCGAAGACGACAAAGTGGAAATACGGGATGCCATTGAAACAGGGATATGGGGCAAATTCATTTATGATACCCAGTTGATCCTTGAATCGGTTCACGGAAAAGACGTTAAAACTATCGCCATTGGCCCTGCAGGTGAAAACCTCCTTCGGATGGCCATTGTTGCAACTGCCAATGAAACAGCTGCTGGAAAAGGCGGGTTTGGTGCGGTTTTAGGGTCAAAACTGATCAAAGCCATTACGGTCAAAGGCACGGGAAATATCGAGGCTGCCTCAGTAGAAAAAGTCCTTGCGCTGCGAAAAAAAATGGGTAAACCCCAATACATCACCAACCCTATAAAATCCTCGCCCATGTTCATTGGTCATGGACAAATGGCCGAAGTAGAAGGCGGTCTCAGGGAATTCAATACCAGTTGCAGTCACGGCTGTAATCAGCATTGTCCCCGTCTTCTCATGGATGTAAAAAGCGTTACCTGGAAACAGCAGCGGCTTAACCAGGTTTCAAAATGCGTAGGGCCTTTTGCCATCGAATGGCAAAATGACTGCAGCTGGATGCCGGCTCAATCTTTTGCAACGGAACAAAACAATAATCCTGCCTGTCTGATGATGTCTGGAGCTATGATCCCTCCGGATTTTACGGATCCTGCGATCCCGGAACTCTTTGACGAACACATCGGCGATGAATACAATCTCTGGGGACCAAACTATGACAAGGGAATGGCAATCAATGAATTATGCAGTCAGTACGGCGTAAACAAATGGGATGTTATCGTTTGGCTGATGCCCTGGCTGGCTATGGGCCAAAAAGAAGGCGTATTTGATGATGTGGATTTCGGGATGAAAATCGATATGGAATCCGAAGAATTCATGAAATACATGCTGGACATAATCGTTTATCGAAAAGGCTATTACGGCAATCTGTTTGCTGAAGGAATGTCCAGAGCTATCCGGGAAATGGGCAAGGAAAAATTCGGCGATACGATCTATAAAGGGCGTATCTCAAGGAGGATGGAGGGGAAACAGCTTGATATCCCTATCAGTATGGAAGTTGCATGGGGATATTCTGCCCATTGGAACGGCCGGGGTTATGAGGGAACGATCCCCATTACGGGATGGCTGCCCATTGCCGTGGAGATGATGACCTCCACCCGGGATGCGCAAACCAATACCCACCATCACGATACCATCTCCTACACCCATGAAATGATGAAGGATCCTTACGGAAGCCTGGCAGGTCCGAAATCCACT
>JAAXUP010000185.1 GCA_013335935.1 Eubacteriaceae bacterium
TTAAAAATTTCCATTCCGAAGGCTTTCGATGCAAATGATTATAAACAAATACGAGATGATATCGTTCAGACCATGCAGAAGAAGCTGGTGGAGCTTATTCAGGGATTGGACAAGGAAGCCACGGAGGCTGGATTTATTATGCAGCAGGTTCCCGGCCGATTTATGTTTGTGCCAATGTTCCAGGGAAGACCTATGTCCGCTGAGGAATATGGAAAGGTTTCTCCTGAGGAGCGGAAAGGTATCGATGAAAAGCTGCATCATCTTCAAAAAAGAATGGAAGAGACCTTCCGGGAGGGGCAGATCACCGAAAAACAGGGAAGCAAGCAGATCATCGAGCTGGACAGAAAAATTGCCCTGAATGCCGCCAGTTCACTAGTAGGAAAACTGAAAGAAAAATACAGCCAAAATCCCAAGATCCTGGAATATTTGGAGGGTACTCTCAAGGACGTGACCGACAATCATATGATCTTTAAAATCACAGGTGCAGCATCTCCACAAATGCCCTTATCCCCAGAGGGAGGAGCTGAGCTGCAGATGCAAGGTGGAGCCCCCATGGTAAATCCATATTTACCTCAGTCTGGAGTCGATCCATTCACCAGATACAAGGTGAATTTGTTTGTCAACAATGAAATGAGCAAGGGCGCTCCCGTCATTCTGGAATCAAGTCCTAACTATTACAATCTTTTTGGGAAAATCGAATATAAAAGCAATTTCATGTCCATGAGCACAGACTTTTCTATGGTAAAATCCGGTGCCATCCAGCGGGCAAATGGAGGATACCTTATCCTTCAGGCTAAAGATCTTCTGATGGACCCACTGGTTTGGAATTCCTTGAAGAAAGCCATTCAATACAAGGAAGCTGTTGTGGAGAATATCGGCGAGCAATACCGATTTGTCCCAACCATAACACTGAGGCCGGAAGCAATACCATTGAATGTAAAAATCATCTTGATCGGCACGCCAATTTTTTATTCAATTTTTACCACCGATGAAGATTTCCAGAAATTATTCAAAGTAAAAGTGGATTTTGACATTGAGATGTCCAGAATTCCGGATAATATCCGCCAGTACGTTTCTTTTGTCAGTTCGCTCTGTCAGCAGGGTGATTTAAAGCACTTCACAAGAACAGGGCTGGCCAGGATCATCGAGTATGGTTCCCGTCTTGCCGGCGATCAGACGAAGCTCTCCACCCGGTTTAACGAAATAAAGGATATCGTTTACGAGTCTTCCGCGTTGGCGGCGGCAGAGGGTTCCGAGTATGTGGATGGGGTTCATGTGAAAAAGGCAATTGATGAGCGGAAATATCGCATGAACAGGCTTGAGGAAAAGATCCAGGAGGAAATCCTCAAAGGACGAATCATGATTTATACCCAAGGTGTCGAGGTAGGGCAGATCAATGGACTTTCCGTCATTGGTTTAAGCGGATACGCCTTTGGCATGCCATCGAGGATCACAGCCAGAACCTATATGGGAAGAGGGGGAGTCATTCATATTGAGCGGGAAACCGGAATGAGCGGAAGCATCCATTCAAAGGGAGTCATCACCCTGGTGGGCTATCTAGGTGGAAAATTTGCTCAGGAACAACCCCTGGGACTGACAGCACAAATTACCTTTGAACAGAATTATCAGGGCGTTGAAGGAGACAGCGCTTCAAGCGCAGAGCTCTACGCCATCCTATCCAGTGTGGCCGGTGTGCCCTTGAAGCAAAATCTTGCGGTCACAGGTTCTGTGGACCAAAGGGGAAAAATCCAGCCCATCGGCGGTGCAACAGAAAAAATTGAAGGATTTTATGATATTTGCAAGGCAAATGGACTCACCGGAGACCAGGGGGTAATCATTCCCATTCAAAATATTGAGGATCTCATGCTAAAGGATGAAGTTTTGGAAGCCGTAAAAGAAAAACTCTTCCACGTTTACAGTGTAAAAACCGTGGAAGAGGGTATCGAGATTTTAACAGGTATGCCAGCCGGAGTGGCTGGTGAAGACGGCACCTACCCAGAAGGCAGTGTTTTCTATCTTGTTGATCAGAAGCTCAAATCTTACGCCAAATCCTTCGAAAACAATGGGGATAAGGATAAGGAAAATGGAGATAAAAGCAGTGAAGTCGATGGAGCTGTGCACTAATTTCTACTTAACACTAATCGGTGTATTTGTCCGTACGATCTGAATAAATGTCACACCAGGACTAAAAGAGATTTCCTTGCCGTTTACATCGTAGTAGATGGTGAGGGAATCTTTACTTTTTCTCTCCCAGGTGCCGGTTCTCATGATGCCATTGGTGAAATATTCGGCAGCGCCGCTGTCCACCAGGTCAATATTCGTATAGGGAGTTCCTTTGACTTTAAAATGATTGGCATGCTGGACGATAATGTTTTTTACAGCAAGCTGCTGGTCATTTTCCGCGTCCATCATGGGGGTGTCGTTTATGGAACGATCAAACTTCTGAGTTTCACTGTTGTAAACATACTTCACGTTGTTATCGGAGCGATAGGTAAAGCTGATTTCGTTGGCAGGGCTACCCTCTATCACCGCGTCATTGTCAAAATAAATGGAACGCTGTCTGGGTGTATAGTCATACGCGTTTTCGATGATAAATTTAAGATCCGTATAGGCATTGTGAGGAGCGCTTCGGTCGCTTGCCCGGGTAAATGAAACGCTGGTTTTGGTGCCGTCCAGATGAGGAGCAGTGGTGCCAAGCTGCTTCATCAATTCGTAGATGACCTGTCCAGGGGTAGCGTTGGAACCGCCGTAAAACACATAGGGATAATCCCATTCCTTCCAGAGAAATATATGCTGCTTTCTTGCG
>JAAXUP010000186.1 GCA_013335935.1 Eubacteriaceae bacterium
ACTCGACACCAAGGGATGAGTTTATTAAAGTTGCCCAGTATCTTGAACTTGATGCGGTGGCAATCAGCGTAACCAATTCCTACAACCTTGTGGCAGCAAGAAAGACCATAGAACTGCTGAAGGAGAAACTTGACGGAAGAATTAAAATCTATCTGGGAGGCAGGGCTTTCGAGGATAATACCGGCATTATTTCATCCCTGCAGATCGACGGGTATTTGAACAATTTTGAATCTCTTAAAGCCGAGTTGGAAAGGGGAGATCCAAAATGAAACTTTCTCTGAAAATTGCATTGAGATTTTTAAGATATAACCTGGGACAGACGATTCTGATCATCGCCGGTATCGCCATAGGGGTATCCGTACAAGTATTCATTGGCCTCCTGATACAGGGACTTCAGAAGGATCTTATCGATAAAACCATTGGAGGGTCCCCGCAAATCACCATAATGGCAGAGAAAAATGAAAAAACCATTAAGGACTGGCAGGAGATCGCGTCAAATGTACAAAAAACCGATTCCACCATCCAGGATATCAGCCCAGCAGTGGATGGTGCGGCATTTTTGATCACAGAGGACAGCAGCGATCCCGTACTTGTAAGAGGTTTCGATCTTAACAAAGCGGAGGGCATCTATGGCTTCCAGTCAAAAATAACCGAAGGACGCCTGCCTGTAGAAAATCAGGTGCTTGTTGGTAAAAATCTCAAGGAAGACCTTAACCTTAGCCTGGGGGAAAAGATTATTGTGGCGACGGCAGAAGGAATTCGAAAAGAGTACGAAATTTCCGGATTCTATGATTTCAAGGTCTCGGCAGTCAATAAATCCTGGGTGATTGCAGATATAAAAACCTCCAGGGAACTTTTCGGTTTGGGTGACGAGATCACATCCCTTGAAATGAAGGTATCTGACGTATTTACTGCAGATTCTGTGGCAGCAGCCATAGCTGCTTCTCTAAATAATGACAAACTTGCCATAGACAACTGGAAAGCGCAGAATGAGGAGCTTTTAAGCGGTCTCAACGGACAGAGCGTATCCAGTTTAATGATCCAGGTATTTGTAATGGTTTCTGTGGTGCTGGGAATTTCCAGTGTCCTGGCGATAACAGTGATCCAGAAATCTAAAGAAATTGGGATACTCAAAGCGATGGGAATAAAGGATGGGACAGCCAGCCTCATATTTCTATTACAAGGGCTCATATTGGGAGTCTTTGGTGCGCTTGCAGGAGTAGCCCTTGGGTTGGGACTTTCCGTCGCCTTTACCAAGTTTGCCTTAAATCCAGACGGTACCCCTGTGATTGGATTATATTTAAACTATTCTTTCATTGCCCTATCCGGTGTGATCGCAGTAGCTGCTTCGGTTATTGCATCCCTGATCCCGGCGCGAAAATCACTTAAGCTCAATCCCATGGAGGTGATCCGGAATGGCTGATATCATCAGACTGGAGAATATCAATAAAGTTTATGGGGATAAGATAAAAACCCAGGTACTCTTTGACATTAATCTTTCCTTTGAGAAAGGAAGTTTTTCAAGCATTATCGGAGCATCAGGAAGTGGTAAAAGCACGATGATGAATATTATGGGTACGCTGGACAAACCCACAGAAGGAAAGATAATGATCGCGGGGAAAGATGTCGTTTCCCTTAACAAAAGTCAGCTGGCAGCCCTTCGAAATGAGACCTTGGGATTCATTTTCCAATTTCATTATCTGCTTCCGGAATTTACAGCCTACGAAAATGTACTGATGCCCTATCGAATCATGAACAGCAGGGTAACAGGAGAAATCAAAGACAGGGCTAGTGAGCTGATGGATATGGTAGGGTTGACTAAGGTAAAGGATAACATGGCAAATAACATGTCCGGGGGGCAGCAGCAGCGGACCGCCATAGCCCGGGCGCTTATGAATCAACCGGAGATCATCCTTGCAGATGAGCCAACCGGAAATCTTGACTCGGATTCAACGGAAAATATCTACCAGATTCTAAGAGATATCAACGAAAAATTTGAAACGACTTTCGTGGTTATCACTCATGACAGAAGGATCGCCGAAAAGGCAGACCGAATCGTTGAGATAAAAGATGGACGGATCAGTATGGATATAAAAAAATAAGGGAATAAAACGACAGCCTGCATCCAACGCAGGCTGTCGTTTCAAGTCAGTTCCAAAGTGATTTCCATCATCTCGGTGAAGGTCTTTTCTCTTTCTTCAGCAGTGGTAAGTTCATGAGTAACCAGGCTGTCGCTTACCGTCAGCACTGCAAGAGCTTTCTTCCCTAGCCTGGCTGCATTCATGTAAAGTGCGGCGGCTTCCATTTCCACCACCATGACCCCCATCTTCGCCCATTTTTTCCAGGCATCAGGATCATCATCATAAAAAATATCGCTGGAAAGAATATTTCCAACCTTTACCTCTATTTTTTTGGCTTCGGCGGTATCAACTGCTCGCTTTAGAAGAGAGTAATCACAAATTGCGCTGAAAGTACCAGGGAGGCCATACTGTGAAGCATAGTTGCTGTTTGTACAAGCGCCCATGGCGATGACCACATCTCGGACATGGACATCTTCCTGAAATGAACCACAGGATCCAATCCTGATGATGCTGTCGCAATCGTATTCCGTAAACAGCTCGTAGGAATAAATGCCAATGGAAGGGATGCCCATTCCTGAGCCCATGACAGATATTTCCCTGCCTTTATACTTTCCGGTGAAGCCTAGCATCCCCCGGACGGTATTTACCTGGATTGGATGTTCAAGGTATTTCTCTGCGATGAATTTCGCCCTTAAAGGATCCCCGGGCATCAGGACGGTTTTTG
>JAAXUP010000026.1 GCA_013335935.1 Eubacteriaceae bacterium
TGAGTCCAGCGCTAAACTTCCCTTGCATATAATAAAGAGCGGGTTTATCCCACTCTTCGCATAGTTAAATCTTTTGTTATAGTTAATGATACCACGATTCTGTTTATTTATCAAGTGATTTATTCGACCCTAAAACAATGAAATCTGATTTGACTGTGCCATTCCGCTGATGGTCCCATGTTTTAAAAGTTTCTCGATATTGGTCTTACTGAGCCTGGTTCTTGTCAGCAGATCCTCAACGGAGATGAAATCACCATGTTGTCTTTCTTCGAATACACTTTGGGCCGCTTTAAGGCCTATTCCTTCAAGGGCATTGAAAGGCGGCAGCAGCTTGTTCCCATTGATGATAAATTTACTATGGTGGGATTCATACAGGCTGACGGGCATAAAATCATAACCTCTGCAAAGCATCTCAAGAATAAGTTCCAGAACAGTAAGGATCGATTTTTCTTTGTTTGACGCTCCTGTTCCCTTGTCCTTAATTTCTTTTATGGCTTTTCTGACAAAGTCTTTCCCTTGAACGGCCGTATGGGCATCAAAATCATCTGCTCTGACTGTAAAGTACGTGGCATAGTAAGCCATGGGATAATGCACCTTAAAATAGGCGATCCTGAAAGCCATGGTCACATAAGCTACTGCATGGGCTTTTGGGAACATATATTTGATCTTATTGCATGAGTCAATATACCATTGGGGCACACTGTGCTGCTGCATAAGAGCAATATCATCAGGTTTCAATCCTTTTCCCTTCCTGACATTTTCCATTATGCTGAATGCCTGCTTGCTTGGCAGACCCATATGGATCAAGTAAACCATGATGTCATCACGGGTACAGATAACCTCTTTTATAGTGGCGATATTTTTTCTTATCAGCTCCTGTGCATTGTTAAGCCAAACATCCGTACCGTGGGAAAGTCCCGATATTCGAATCAGATCAGAAAAAGCGGTTGGCTTCGTATCCAGAAGCATCTCTCGAACAAATCCTGTCCCAAATTCAGGAATACCATAGGTGCCTACCGTTGTTCCGATATTCTTATCTTCCAGTTTCAGCGCTTCATTGGCGGTAAAAAGGCTCATTGTCTCAGAATCATCCAAAGGTATTTTTGTAGCATCCAGTCCCGTAATATCTTCAAGCATCCTGATCATTGTAGGATCGTCATGCCCAAGAATATCAAGTTTCAATAGCCGGCCGCTGATGGAATGGTAATCGAAGTGAGTTGTTATGGTATTGCTGTCCACATCATCTGCAGGTTTCTGTATTGGACAGAAATCATAGATTTCTTTGTCCGCCGGAACAACCATAATTCCTCCGGGATGCTGACCGGTTGTTTTTTTGATCCCCGAACAGCCTTCCACGAGTCTGTCAACTTCGGCATTGGTGACAAGGCCGCCTTTTTCCTCCAGATAGTTTTTAACAAAACCATAGGCTGTCTTTTCAGCAAGGGTTGATATTGTACCTGCCCGGAATACATTCCCTTTGCCAAACAGCTGTTCCGTGTACTGATGTGCCTTGCTCTGATATTCTCCTGAGAAGTTAAGATCGATATCAGGTTCCTTATCCCCTTCAAAACCCAGAAAGACCTCGAAAGGTATATCAAAACCGTCTTTTGAATACTCGGTACCGCAAGCCGGACATTTCTTATCCTTAAGGTCAGGCCCTGAGCCCACTTCGGAGCTGTCAAAAAATTCGCTTTTTTTACAGTTTGGGCATATATAATGAGGCGAAAGAGGATTAACCTCCGTAATGTCAGAAAATGTAGCGGCCAGAGATGATCCAACAGATCCTCTCGAACCTACAAGATATCCGTCACTCACAGATTTTGTCACAAGCTTATGGGCGACAAGATACAAGACCGAATAACCATTGTTGATGATGGAGTTAAGTTCTTTATCTATTCGCTTTGAAACGATTTCCGGGAGGATCTCGCCATATTTTTCATGGGCATTTTTCATGACCATTTCCCGTATTTCCTCATCAGAACCTTCAATAATTGGCGGGAAAGTCCCATTGGGTATGGGAAGGATATCCTCGATCATATCTGCTATTTTATTTGTATTTTCGATTACCACCTCAAAAGCTTTTTGTTCCGGCAGATAATTGAATTCTTCCAGCATCTCTCCGGTGGTCCTGAAGTAGAGGGGCGCCTGCTTGTCGGCATCATCAAAGCCCTGCCCTGACATGAGGATCCTTCTGTAATACTCATCTTCAGGTTCAACAAAATGAACATCCCCGGTAGCCACTACCGGTTTATTGCTTTCTTCCCCAAGAGAAATAATTTTTCGGTTGATATTTTTAAGTTCTTCTTCATTGTTTACACTGCCTCTTGCCATAAGGAAGTGGTTGTTTTGAAGGGGCTGTATTTCCAGATAGTCGTAATAATCTCTGATCTGCTGAATTTCTTCTGTTGATCGGTCGTTAAGAATCGCTTTATAAAGTTCACCGCTTTCACAAGCTGTGCCTAAGATGAGCCCTTCCCTGTATCTGTTTAAAAGAGTTCTGGGAATTCTGGGCTTCTTATAGAAATATCTGAGATGGGACAATGAAACCAGCTTATAAAGATTCTTCAATCCGGTATAATTTTTTACCAGGATGATGATATGGTGTGAATCCATTTTTCTTACAGCTTGTTCGCTGTCAAAAACCTTATTGAGATCCTCTGTGGTGACTGCGCCTTTTTCCTTGCTTTTAATGATCAGCTGAATAAATATTCTTGCTGTTGCCATGGCATCGTCGACCGCCCGATGATGATTTTTCAGATCGATCTTAAAATACCTGGAAAGGCTCTTCAGGTTGAACCTTGACAGCTCCGGCAGGGCATTTCGTGCAAGGGATAAGGTGTCGATCACCGTAAATTCCCTGCTGCTGCCCAGTTTTCTGCAAAATGCTTCAATAAACGACATGTCAAACTTCGCATTATGGGCCACAAGGATATTCCCTCCCACAAACTCCAGGAATTCTTCCATGACTACCCCTATCGTTCTGGCATTTCTCACCATATCATCGGATATGCCAGTAAGCTCAGTGATTTTAACCGGCACCCTGCCCTCCGGTCTGACAAAAGAGGTGTAGGTTTCTATGATCTGGCCTGCATTCACTTTCACTGCGCCGATTTCGATGATTTCACTGTTTTTTGCGGATAGCCCTGTGGTTTCGATATCAAAGATAATAAAAGTAGAATCGAGATCCGCATCCTCGTTCCCCCATTTGGAGCTTCTATTATCATCAACAAGATACCCTTCGATGCCATAAATGACCTTTATGCCTTTACTATCCGCCATTTCCATAGCTTCAGGATAAGCCTGAAGCACCCCATGGTCGGTAATGGCAATGGCTTTATGACCGAATGCCGCAGCCTTTTCAATAAGTTTTTTTACTTTTGCTACAGAATCCATGGAACTGTATTGAGTATGGGCGTGAAGCTCCACCCTTTTGATTTCATCCTCATCGGTTCTTTCTTCGACGAAGATTTTTTCGATTGCCCCTGCCATGAGGATATTTTCTCTGACAAAAGTATCGTATTGTATTTTACCTTTTACCTTGATCCAGTCGCCATTACTCAGGTTATCTCCCAAACTTTTGCTCTTCTCTGTGTTAAGAAAGGTTTTGCAGGTAAGTGACGAAGAATAGTCCGTTATATTGAAGGAAGTGATCACCATATTGTTTCTGATTTCCTTCTGTTCAACTTTCGTTATTTTCCCCGAGATGATCATGTCTTCTTCCGACCGGGTTTCCGAAATTTTAACAGGTTCACCTTTTATTTTGCTGCCTAAAAGGGGCGGCCGATCAAACATATTTGCGCCTGAGGCTTTGTTTTTTGTGGTAGTTCCTGCCCCGGCGGCCGCTTTGATGATAATGTCCTTTTCGATTTTAATTTCCCTGGAAAGCTTCTCGAAGTTGTTCTCAAGGATAAACTCAAATCCCAAAGGTTGGTTGAATTCTGAAAAAAAATAATCTTCCAGTCTTTTTGCCGCTTTAAGACTAAAAAGATTCTCATATTGATTTTTTTGTACGACTGGGATATAGAGCTTCTTGTTTTTGAAGGACCAATTGCTTTTAGTGAGGATTACGCTGTTGTCCATTGCCCTGATCATTTTGATCAGGTTATCTTTTTCTCTTTCGATCAGATCCTCTAACCGATCAGAAATCTCAATAAACTCAATTTTTACCTTGTTATGTAGTATTTCTTCAACAGTTCTTGAAAGGTCTGCAACATTTTGTTTTTCCTTATTGAAGATATGGATCTTCCATAAAGATTTTCGTTTGTCTATTTCTACTTTCTTTATTTCGATGGAACGGGATCTAAATATTCCGGCAATCGCCTTTTTAATTTCATTTTTATCACTGTACATCCTATGCACCTGTCTCATCATGTATATTAATATAATCTATTTTGTCACGATCAATATAGTTGAATATGCTGAAGTCTTCCTTGTTGTCCGGCTCAACGATGGTAAAATTGAGGTTGTTTTGATGCACTCTGTACCGGATGATCCTGTAACCGTCCTTCTTGATGTTTTTATACAAATCTTCCGGCAGTGCATCGATTTGATACCCGATCTCGATGTTTGTGTAGATTTCGCTGACAGCATGTTTAAAAATAATCGGGTGGACGAATCGGAGTGCAAGAACTACCGATACAGCGGAGATGATGCCTATCTCATAATAGCCTGCCCCTGCTGCAAGACCTATACAGCCTACCGCCCAAACGCTTGCAGCCGTAGTAAGTCCTTTGATATCATAGCCTGCCCGGATGATCGTTCCCGCGCCAAGAAAACCGATCCCGCTTACTACCTGGGCTCCCAGTCTGGATGGATCCATCTGAGTCATGTCCTTGAAGTCAAAAAACATCATAATGCCTGTCAGCATGACCGATGCGGCTCCTACAGAAACCAGGACATGGGTACGAAGACCCGCAGGTTTCCCGGTCCTTTCCCGTTCGATCCCTATGATTCCGCCTAACACAATTGCCAGCGTTATTCTTATTACAATATCGGTTAAGTCAATCTGCATTTAATCCCCCTGCATCTCCTTGATTTCTCTGACTAACTCCTTCAAGGCATCTTTCTCATCAATCGATCGGATGATCTCGCCTTTTTTAAACAGCAGAACCTTTTTGTCTCCCCCGGCGATACCGATATCGGCATCTCTGGCTTCTCCTGGCCCATTTACTGCACAGCCCATTACAGCGACTTTTATATTTTTATGCAGGCCAGCGCATTCATTTTCCAGGGCATTTGCCAATTCAATAAGATCAATTTTACATCTGCCGCAGGTAGGACAGGACACAAACTCGATGTCAGGCTTCGTATAAAGACCCACCGACTTCAAAATCTCTCTGGCTACCTTGATTTCTTCCACAGGATCTGAGGTCAGTGATACCCTCATGGTATCTCCTATGCCATGATACAAAATGATTCCAAGCCCTGCCGAGGATTTTACAGTCCCCCTCATGACAGTACCGGCTTCTGTTATTCCGATGTGGGTAGGATAATCATATCGTTCTGAAAACAGCCGATAGGACGCAACCGTAAGGAGAACATCTGAAGCTTTGATGGATACGGCTATATCCTTGAAATTCATACTTTCGAGGATCTCGATATGTTTTGCGGCACTTTCTACAAGGACTTCAGCATCAATTTTATTTTTATATTTTTCCAGAAGCTCTTTATCCACAGATCCCGAATTGACCCCTATTCTTATGGGAATATTCCGCTCTTTTGCTTTTTCTACAACAAGACGCACCCGTTGGTTGTCCCCGATGTTTCCGGGGTTGATCCGCAGCTTGTCTACCCCTGAATCCAGGGCTTCAAGAGCAAGACGGTAGTCAAAGTGTATGTCTGCCACCAGTGGGATCCCCACGAGGTCCTTGATTTTTTTTATGGCTAGAGCGCTTTCACGGTCTGGAACTGCCAGCCGGACGATGTCGCAGCCTGCGTTCTCAAGCCTTTTTATCTGATCAACAGTACTCACGACATCTCTGGTATCGGTGGTTGTCATGCTCTGGATGGCAATGGGATTGCCATTTCCTATTCTGATATCTCCGACGCTGATTTCCCTTGTTATTTTCCTGTTTATCATTTTTTCACCTCTTTTTTAGTTCTTAATTCATTCTTAAGATGTCTTTATAAGCAATGAATACAGCCAATGCCATTAGAAGGGCAAATCCTATAAAATGGACCATGCCTTCCTTTTCAGGATCTACAGGAGAACCTTTTATCCATTCGATCAGAACAAACATGATCCTGCTGCCATCTAAAGCCGGTATGGGTAAAAGATTAAAAATAGCCAGATTGAGGCTGATAAGCGCTGCCAGATTAAGTACAGCGCCTGCACCGTATTGAACCGTTTCGCCAACAATGGTGACTACCCCAATAGGACCCATGAGATCATTCGTTGACACCTTTCCCGTAAAAAGTTGGATGAACGAAGCAAGCATGAGTTTGGTATATTCCCATGACTGGGTTACGCCTCCAGTCAACGCCAGAAAGACATTCTTATCCCGATGTGGTGTTATTCCTACTCTGTATCTTTTCAGTGTTTCATCGTACTTGGATGTGATGCTTAAATCGACTTCCTTCTCGTCACGAAGTACCGTGACTGAATATTTCTTTTCTTTTGCATCATCAATGATACCTGAGATGTCCTCCCAGGAATTTATTTCCTGACCATTTATGCTTACGATCTTATCCTCCGGTTTCATGCCGCTGGCATATGCCGGGTATCCTTTTTCAACATTTTCAATGACAGAAGTGGGAATACCAATGATAAAGAATACGATGGTCAGAAGCACAACCGCGCCAATGATGTTCATAATGGCTCCAGACGCAAGGATCATGATCCTCTGCAATTTGGTTTTGCTGTTGTAGCTCCCTTCGGTATAGTCGCTCTCATCTTCTCCCTGCATTTTGCAAAAACCGCCCAGGGGTATCATCCTGATGGAGTACAGGGTTTCTTCCCCTTGCCTGGAAAAGAGAAGAGGTCCCATTCCGATGGCAAATTCCAGAACCTTCACTCCGAAAAGCCTGGCTGCAAGGAAATGTCCCAGTTCATGTATAATAATTAAAAATCCGAAAATTATTATTGATATAAATATCGTTTTAAAATCCACCTGTTCACCTCTAGTTCTGCGTCATAAGTACGATAATGTAATAAACCACCGGTGTTGCGAATATGACGCTGTCAAATCTATCTAAAATCCCTCCATGTCCGGGGAGAATATTGCCATAATCTTTAATGGCAAACTGCCTTTTAATCATAGACGCTGCCAGATCCCCAAGCTGGGAAATCAAACTTGTCACCAATGCCAGCAGCACAAAATGATAGAGCTCAAGACCTGTGTCAAATCTCGTGTTAAGAAAATACCCATAGGCTCCAGTAAAAAGCATGCTGCCCAGCACTCCCCCTATGGAACCTTCAATAGACTTTTTAGGACTTATATTTGGTGCCAGTCGATGTTTCCCAATGGTAACTCCCGTAAAATATGCAAAGGTATCTGTTGCAAAACAGATGATAAATACAAGCCAGATATACCAGTTTCCATTTTCGAAATTTTTAAATAACAGCAGATGTCCCAGAAAAAAAGTGACATAGATCAGTCCGAAGAGACCATATACCGTATTGTTTATATTTATGCTGTCTTTAAAGATGTCTTTCGCCGTCATAATGACGATCGCAAGCAGAAGCGACAAGAGAACATAGTTTTCTGCGAAATAAAATGCGTCAAGCATGATGAGTCCCAGAATGATCTCCAGGGGAATGCTGATGTTGATTTTATCGTCCGAATTGACGACCTTCGTATATTCGTAAAGCCCTATGGAGGCTACCACCGCAACCCCGCACAGCAAAACAAGACCACCCATTGAGACTATTAAGATGAGCAGTGGAATCCCCACTACAGCTGTCAGTACCCTTTTTGCCATCACACACCACCATATCTTCGCTTTCTTTTCTGAAAATCATTAATTGCGCCCATATATACCGCCTCAGTAAAGTCAGGCCACAGAACATCCGTAAACCAGAGCTCTGAATATGCGCTTTGCCAGATAAGAAAATTGCTGAGCCTCAGCTCGCCGCTGGTTCGTATAATCAGATCAGGGTCCTGGAGTCCAGCCGTGTATAAATGTCTCTCCAGCATCCCTGAATCGATATCCTCAGGTTCCATTCTGCCCAAGGCGATATCCCTGGCGATTTCCTTTACTGCCCAGATGATTTCATCCCGGCCGCCGTAGTTTACCGCAATATTAAGTACCAGTCCGGTATTATTCTTTGTAAGTGCTTCAGATTCAGCAATCAAGTTCACAAGGCTGCCTGAAAGCATAGATTTTTCGCCGATGATCCTAAAACACACATTGTTTTTGTGAAGTTCATTGACCTCTTTTTTTAGGTAATTGCTGAAAAGTGACATAAGCCCTTCCACTTCCGCCTTGGGTCTTTTCCAGTTTTCGGTGGAAAAAGCGTAAAGAGTAAGGACCTTTATCCCAATTTTCGATGATGCTTTCACAATACTTCTGATGGCTTCAACTCCAGCCTTATGCCCGAAAATTCTAGGCTTGTTTTGGAGCTTGGCCCATCTTCCATTGCCGTCCATAATTATGCCAATATGTGCCGGCAGTTTCGCCGCGATCTGTTCAGACATGCTAATGCCTCCTACTCCAGCAAGCTGGTCGAACTTTCTTTGTAACAAGAATAGCCTCTGTGACGCCTTATTCAAGTAGACAAAGAAAGTTTGGACCCCAGCGAACTAGTCGAACTTTCTTTGTCTACAATAAAACACCCAGCAGGGTGTTTATGGTTGTTTATACTTCCATGATTTCTTCGTTTTTTGCAGCAATGATGACATCAACTTTTTTTATTTCTTCATCCGTCATTTTCTGAATATCAGTTTCTCCTGTTTTTAGTTCATCTTCTGTAATCATGGACTCTTTTTCCATTTCCTTTAGATCCTGTATGGCATGCCTTCTGATATTTCTTATGGCAACTTTTGTTTCTTCGCCTAACTTTTTCGCAGTTTTCACAAGATCTTTTCTTCGTTCCTCTGTAAGCTGGGGTATAACAAGCCTGATCACTTTGCCATCGTTACCAGGATTCAGGCCCAGATCCGCCTTCTGTATGGCCTTTTCTATTGCTCCAAGAGCATTGGCGTCCCAGGGATGAACAACGATCAGCCTTGGTTCAGGTGCGCCGATATTTGCCAGCTGATTGATTGGAGTAGGTGCTCCGTAATAATCCACTACAACACGGTCAAGAATTTTCGGATTGGCTCTGCCTGCTCTAAGCGAGTTAAGCTCAAATTTGAGGCTTCCGATTGCTTTATCCATCTTTTCACTTGTTTGAGTTTTGACTTCCTTAATCAATTAGTTATCCCCCTTAACGACTGTACCTATATTTTCTCCACAGAGTACTCTGACGATATTTTCAGGATCATCCAGACCGAACACAAGCACGGGGATATTGTTGTCCATGCAAAGTGAGATCGCTGTGGAATCCATGACTTTAAGACCTTGATTGAGAACATCGATGTAACTTAATCTGTCGATTTTTTTTGCATTTGGATTGATGTTAGGATCGCTGTCATATACCCCATCCACTTTTTTGGCTGAAAGAATGACTTCTGCGTCGATTTCCGCCGCACGAAGAGCCGCAGTCGTATCGGTGGAAAAGAAGGGATTGCCTGTGCCTGATGCAAAGATTACGATCCTTCCTTTTTCCAGATGTCTCATTGCTCGTCTTCTTATATATGGCTCAGCTATTTCTTTCATTTCGATAGCTGTCTGGACTCTTGTAGGTACGCCCATGTTCTCCAGAGCATCCTGAAGTGCCAAGGCATTGATTACTGTTGAAAGCATGCCCATATAATCAGCAGTTGCTCTGTCCATGCCCTCTCCGTCTCTTCCTCTGAAAATATTTCCTCCACCCACAACGATAGCGATTTCTACGCCAAGGTCCTGGGCTTTTTTGATATTCTGACAAATAACATGAATAGTGGCGGGGTCAATACCAAAACCTTTTTTGCCTGCAAGGGCTTCACCGCTTAGCTTAATAATAACTCTTTTATATTTAGGTTTCATGACTGTACCTCCTGTATATTATCATAACATTAACTTTATATTTTATGAAGCAGAAATTTACAAATGCTCCTGATTCCAGTTAATCTGATTGTTTTCATTCTCAAAAAAGGAACACAAAGATTGTGCTCCTTTTTAATTTTATAAACTCATTTGTTTTGCTACTTCTTCTGCAAAGTTTTCTGATTTCTTTTCAAGGCCTTCACCCATTTGGAATCTTGCAAATCTTCTGATCTTAACATTTTCACCGATTTTTGAAATTTTTTCATTTACAAGATCCTGAATCGTTTTGTCAGGATCTTTAACAAAAGACTGCTCTAAAAGACACATGTCCTGATAGAATTTTTTGATTCTGCCTTCAACCATTTTATCTGCGATATTTTCAGGTTTTCCTTCATTGATCGCCTGGTTCCTTAAAATTGATTTTTCTTTCTCAATATCCGCTTCAGGAACATCATCTTTTGAAAGATAAATTGGATTAGCCGCAGCGATATGCATTGCGATATCTTTTACAAGTGATCTGAAATCATCTGTTTTAGCAACAAAATCTGTCTCGCAGTTTACTTCTACAAGAACGCCTATTTTTCCGCCCATGTGGATATATGATTCAACGATTCCTTCTGCCGCGATTCTGCCTGATTTTTTAGAAGCTGCAGCCAAACCTTTTTCTCTTAAAACTTCTACTGCTTTTTCCATATCATCATTTGCTGTTTCCAGTGCTTTTTTACAATCCATCATACCGGCACCAGTTTTCTGTCTAAGCTCTTTTACTAATTGTGCGCTTGCCATAGTTATTACCTCCTTTAATATTAAAGCTCAAGTCATACTTTCATAACATATAAAAACGGAAGAAGAAAGGGAACTTAATCCCGGCCTTCTCCCCTAATCTGATCATTGTCTCTTTATTACTGAATGCTGTAATTTATGCTTCTTCAGAATCCAGATCCACTGCTTCGCTTACAGGATTAGCTTCTACTGGAACTTCTTCCAGCTGGACTCCCTGGTTGCCTTCCATAACGGCATTCGCCATTGCTTCAGCAAGTAAGGATACAGCTCTTATCGCATCATCATTTCCAGGAATAATATAATCTATTTCATCCGGATCACAATTTGTGTCTACGATTCCTATAACAGGAATACCAAGTTTTTTTGCTTCAAGAATTGCGATTCTTTCTTTTCTTGGATCAACTACGAATAATGCGCCAGGCAGTTTTTTCATGTTTTTGATACCGCCCAGGAATTTTTCAAGTTTTTCTCTTTCACTTTTAAGTTTGATGACTTCTTTCTTAGGCAAAACTTCGAAAGTACCATCTTTCTCCATTTCTTCAAGCAAATGAAGTCTTTTTACTCTCTTGCTGATTGTAGCGAAGTTTGTAAGAGTTCCTCCAAGCCATCTGTGGTTAACAAAGTAGCTTCCGCTTCTTAAAGCCTGGGCTTTAATAGCCTCCTGTGCTTGTTTTTTAGTTCCAACGAAAAGGATTTCCTTTCCATCTCCAACTAAATCTCTGATGAATTCATATGCTTTGTCGATAAGAACAACGGTTTTTTGAAGATCTATAATATAGATACCGTTTCTTTCTGTGAAGATATACGGAGCCATTTTAGGATTCCATCTTCTTGTCTGATGTCCAAAGTGAACACCTGCTTCTAGTAACTGTTTCATTGATACATATGACATAACTACACCTCCTCTGGTTATTTTCCTCCATCCTTATCAGCTGCGTCCCCACCATAAGGCACCCGGGATCGCATCAAAGAATGTGTGTTTTGTGTGCATTGAATATTCTAACATATACACGTTGGTAAAGCAATAAGTTTATTTGCGAAAATTGCAGCTCACCTGACAGCTTTCTCCAGCTCATCCAAAAGCTTCGGATTGAGTATCCGTATGAACGTCCCTTTCATCCCAAGGGACTTAGTCTCGATAACTCCGGCACTTTCGAATTTTCTTAAAGCATTTACGATTACTGACCTTGTTATCCCTACCCTGTCTGCAATTTTACTGGCCACTAAAAGACCTTCATTGCCTTCAAGTTCCTTGAATATGTGGATGATGGCTTCCCTTTCGGAATATGAAAGGGTAGCGATGGCCATCTGGACCACATTTTTATATCTTGACTCCTTCTCCAACTGATAGTTTCTGATCCTCATCATTTCCATTCCCACGACAGTGGCTGAAAATTCGGCCAGAATCAGGTCCTCTATGGTGAATCCTCTTTCGAACCTGGCAAGAACCACCGTTCCCAGTCTTTCCCCCGCGCTTCTTATGGGAACATAGGTGGAGAACCTGTCCTGGAACTTGCAATTGAAGTTATGATCATAGACGCATCCGGGAGTGTTTTCCTTCCGGTTTGATATGGTCTCCTCCATTGCGTTTATTGCTTTGTTAAAATCTTCCGGGAATTTGGTCCCCTGTTCATGAAGCGTCTTTATATTGAGATCGCAGTCGTAGGATTTAGCCAGGCAATATCCCAGGAGATCTCCGTTCCGGCTGGCAATATAAACATTGCAGTCCATTACTTCGCTTAAAACACGGCTGAGGTTCGAGAAATGGCTGGTGCCTGAGTCCGCTGACTGAAGCATCTTGTTTACTTCTCTTACCTTTTCAAGAAGGTTAAGCATCTGGTTTCCTCCGATTCCTATAGGATGTATTTTTGTATGTCTTCCTGAAGATCAGTCTTCTTGAATGCCCTTTGTACATATTCGTCATCGATCAAAAATTCCTCCTGATCGTAGTCAGGAGCATAAAATGAAATTTCTTCCACAAGTTTTTCTATAACTGTGTGAAGTCGTCTGGCTCCGATATTTTCCTGCTGCTCATTCATGTGGGTCGCCGTATATGCGATTTCCCTGATGGCTTCATCGGTGAATTTAAGTTTTACCCCTTCCGTCTCCAGAAGATAAGTATATTGCTTGATAATAGCATTTTCCGGTTTTGTCAGGATCGAAATAAAGTTTTCAGCAGTGAGGGTATCAAGTTCCACCGTAATGGGAAATCTCCCTTGAAGCTCAGGAATGAGGTCAGAAACTTTGCTGATGTGGAAGGCTCCCGCACCGATAAAAAGGATGTGGTCAGTGTTTACAGGTCCGTACTTGGTGTTCACTGTACTTCCTTCCACGATGGGAAGGATATCCCTTTGCACTCCTTCTCTGGAGATATCTGCGCCATTTCTGCCCCCGCCACCGGCAATTTTATCAATTTCATCAAGAAAGATGATCCCGTTTTCTTCAGCTTCCCTTAAAGCCTCGCTGATCACTGAATCCATATCGATCAGGTCCTGTGCTTCCAGCTGGATCAGGAGTTCTCTGGCTTCAGCGACTGTCACTTTTCGTATTTTGGTTTTTTTAGGGAGGATTCCTCCAAACATATCATTAATATTGGAACCCATATCCTCTGTGTTCATTCCACCCATAAATGCCATAGGTGAAGCCGAATTATCTTCCACCTCTATTTCCACGATTTCTTCTTCAAGTTCACCTTTATCCAGTTTCTCTCCAATGATCCTCTGTTTCTCTTTGATAAATTCAATGGTTTCGGTGTCTCCTGCCGGTTCCATAACTACTGTTTCCTGTTTGCCTCCCCCAAAGATCATGTCGAAAGGAGTCTTCAGCTTTTTCTCCTTTACAGGCATGGGCTCCAGAAGTTCGATCAAAAGATCCCTCGCATTTTTTTCTGCTTTATCCTGTACCCTGTTCATATGGGTTTCTTTTGTATTTCGGATGGCGGTGTTCACCAGATCTCTGATCATAGATTCCACATCTCTTCCCACATACCCCACTTCAGTAAATTTGGTCGCCTCAACTTTTACAAAGGGAGCATCCACCAGTTTTGCCAGCCTTCTGGCAATCTCAGTTTTTCCCACGCCTGTTGGTCCAATGAGTATGATATTTTTAGGCGTGATATCTCCCTGCAATTCTTTCGGAAGCCTGCTTCTCCTGTACCGGTTTCTCAGGGCGATGGCCACTCTCTTTTTAGCCTCAGCCTGTCCGATAATATATCTGTCCAGTTCAGCCACTATCTGTCTTGGAGTAAGGTCGTTCATATCTATTCCTCCTATGCCAGTTCTTCAACTGAAATATTATTGTTGGTGTAAACGCAGATTCTTGCTGCAATCTTCAGGGATTCTTCTGCGATTTCCTTCGCTTCAAGATCAGAATGATTGATCAGGGCGATACCCGCAGCCAGAGCATAGTTCCCCCCTGAGCCGATAGCGGCAACATCCTCATCCGGCTCGATGACCTCTCCATTCCCGGATATGATCAGCAGATCATTTTTATCCATCACGATAAGAAGAGCTTCCAGCCTTCTGAGTACTTTGTCGCTTCTCCACTCTTTTGCAAGTTCTACCGCCGAACGTGTTAGATTTCCAGAATATTTCTCCAGATTTGCCTCAAATTTATCGCTTAATGTGAAGGCATCTGCCACTGATCCCGCAAACCCGGTAAGTACCTGATTTTTGTATATTTTCTTGACTTTCTTTGCCTTGTTTTTCATTATTGTGGTTTCACCGAAGGTAACCTGCCCGTCACCTGCGATGGCGAATTTGCCGTTCTTCCTGACGGCAATGATAGTCGTTGCATGAAACATACTTTCACCCCTTAATAGAATTGGACGTTAACTAAAAATAAATTTCCCGGAAGGAAATTTACTTTCGAGAATAACGCAATGCCCACGTTATCCATGTCTTATTTAATTACAGATTATCATAGTGATATTTAGAATTCAATTTATTTTTTTATATAGGAACATTCCGGGTTGCTGCAGTAAGTCTTGGTCATTTTTCCAAAGCCCTTCTGAAGAAGGAGGGCTGAGCACTCCGGACATTTTTCATCTTTCACAGGCCGGTCCCAGACCATGTAATTGCATTCGGGATAATTGATGCAGCCGTAAAAAACTCTTCCTTTTTTGGATTTTTTGGCAATTATGCTACCGTTCTTGCATTCCGGACAGGCTATCCCAAGGTCCTCTACAATAGCTTTGGTGTTTCTGCATTCCGGGAAACCTGGGCATGCAAGGAATTTTCCGTATCTTCCTGACTTGATGACCATCATTTTCCCGCATTTATCGCATTCAACATCAGAAACCGGGTCTTCAATGGTAATTTTCTCCATAACTTTTTCAGCATACTCCAGATCTTTCGCAAAATCTCCGTAGAAAAAACGTATGATGCTTTGCCATTCAACGTTTCCATCTGCTACTTTATCAAGGGAAGCTTCCATTTCTGCCGTAAAGTCCACATCAATGATTTTCTTGAAATATTCATCCATCAGATCAGTAACCATAAACCCCAGTTCGGTAGGGTGGAATTTCTTTTCGATGTTTTCCACATATCCCCTGAAAAGAATAGTCTGTATGGTAGGGGAATAGGTACTCGGTCTTCCGATGCCTTTTTCTTCCAGAATCTTCACAAGGGAAGCCTCAGTATATCTTGCAGGAGGCTGGGTGAATTTTTGTTCTTTTTCCGTCTTTCTTAAAACAAGGGGTTCTCCTTCGTTAAGCTCAGGGATATTATTCTTTCCGCTGTCGGCCGCCTCATCTTCCTCATTATCTTCTACATCGTATATTTTCATAAATCCTTTGAAAACCAGCTTTGAATCGGTTGCCTTAAAAAGGAACTTGTCGCAGGTAATATCCACAGAAATCGTGTCATATTCGCCATTTGACATCTGACTTGCGACGAATCTCTCCCATATGAGCTTATAAAGCCTATACTGGTCCCTTTTAAGAGAATCCTTGATCAGTCTTGGGTCAAGTTCCATTGAGCTTGGTCTGACCGCTTCATGGGCATCCTGGACATTTTTTGCTTTTTTTACCGCTGCTGCCGTTCCAAGGTATTCTTTTCCCAAATTATTGAGAATATATTCCTTGCAGGCCTCCTTGGCTTCATCAGAAATCCTAACAGAATCGGTTCTCATGTAGGTGATCAGGCCCACATGTCCTCTTCCTTCTAAATTCAGACCTTCATAAAGCTGCTGGGCAATGCTCATTGTTTTTTTTGTGCTGAAATTAAGTTTTTTAAATGCCTCCTGCTGCAAGGTGCTTGTGGTAAAAGGATTGGGCGGCTTTCTAACTTTTTTGCTTTTCTTTATGCTTTTGACTAAAATATCTTCGTCTTTCAGCGCTTTCAGGATGACTTCCAGTTCTTTTTCATTTCCAATTTCCTTTTTCTTTCCGTTGATGCCATGATATCTGGCCAGAAAAGTGTCCTTAACGCCTTCATCATTGGATAAAAACAGATTTAAATTCCAATATTCTGTACTGACAAAATCCATGATTTCCTTTTCACGGTCAACAATGATCTTTGTTGCTACCGACTGGACCCTTCCAGCGCTCAATCCTTTTTTTATTTTCTTCCATAATAAAGGACTGATGCTGTAGCCTACCAGTCTGTCGAGGATCCTCCTCGCTTGCTGGGCATCTACCAGATTCATGTCAATTTTTCTTTTGCTTTTGATGGCATTTCGTACGGCATTTTTCGTTATTTCATTAAATTCGATCCTGCCAGCCTTATCCTCATCAATATTCAGATAATTTGCGATATGCCAGGATATGGCTTCCCCTTCCCGGTCAGGGTCAGTTGCAAGAAGTACAGTATCCGCACTCTTTGCTTCAGCCTTAAGTTTTTTCAATATGTCGCCTTTGCCTCTTATGGTCACATAGGAAGGTTCAAAGTTATTTTCAATGTCTATACCTAGCTTGCTCTTGGGCAAATCTCTGACATGCCCCATAGTAGCCAGAACCTTATATCCCTTTGGAAGGTACTTATTTATTGTTTTGGCTTTCGCCGGAGATTCTACAATTACCAGTGTTTTTGACATTTTCTCACCTCTTTTATTTAACAGTTGTAAATTATATCAGAATATTTTTACATATTCAACTTATTATATGGAATGCAAATTAATAATTCCTAAGCTTCTGTATTTCAAGCTTCATTTTATGTAGTAAAATCCCCGGCTTTTCATAATGATCTGTTTGATTTCCAGTTTTGTAAGAAGATAACCCACATCCGATGCAGGGATCTCCATTTTCCTGATGATTTCATCCGCTGTAGTAAAACCTTCCTCGATGATTTCAATGATTTTATTTTCCTCAGGGGGCAAGCTAATTGCCGGTTTCTTCGTATGAGGTCTAAGGTCCAGCATAGGAAAAATATCTTCAATAATATCCGCACTCTCCATTACCAGTTTTGCCCCGTCTTTGATCAGCCTGTTGGTTCCTGCGCTGTTTTTACTGCTGATATCTCCGGGGAGTGCATAAACCTCTCTGCCCTGTTCTGCTGCATACCCTGCTGTAATAAGTGACCCGCTTTTTTCAGAGGCTTCGATAATACACACCCCATAGGAAAGCCCGCTTATTATCCGGTTTCTTCTTGGAAAATTCTCAGGCATCGCCGGATAGTCCGTTGGAAATTCACTGAAAATAATTCCGCCCTTTTCAATGATCCTTTCGTAGAGCTTTCTATTCTCAGATGGATAAATTTGATTGATTCCGCTTCCCATCACCGCGATAGTCATGCCTGAAGCATCAAGGGCTCCCATATGAGCTTTTGAATCCACTCCTCTTGCCAGTCCGCTGACTATGCAAGCCCCATAGGATGCCAGTTCACCAGACAATCTGTATGCATTTTTCAACCCATTTACAGTGGCTTTTCTGGAACCGACTACTGCAACAGCCGCTTTATCAACATTTCTTGCAAGATCTCCTTTATAGTAGAGCACCAGCGGAGGCATATGGATCTGAGTCAGCATGGCTGGATATAAAGACTCCCCATTAGAGATGACCCCGCATTCTTCGCTCTCCAGCCTGCTGATATATTTGTCCATAGGAAAGGATTTATGTCCCATGATCTGATCCGCCTGACGCTCACTGACGATTCCCGATGCGATGTAATCGTTTATATTCGAACGAAAGAGATTCTTCGCACCTTGAAAATATTCGGAAAGGGCATAAACTCTTTCAAGGGAAACGCCCTTTAAAAGACTGAGCCAAATGATATACTCAATTTCTTCCATAAACAGCACATCCATTCAAATTTTTTCAATTATATTATAGCATGTTTAATTGCATTTAGATATAATATTAATCGAGGTGATGAAAATGTTTTCAGAGATTTACAGCTGTTCGATCCTGGGGGTCAACGGCCTGATGGTGCAGGTTGAAGTCGATATATCCAATGGACTTCCTACTTATTCCCTTGTGGGCCTTCCGGACGCTTCAGTGAGAGAATCCAAGGAAAGGGTCTTCTCTGCCATTAAAAACAATGGTTTCAAGTATCCCATGAAGAGGATCACCATAAACCTGGCTCCGGCGAATATAAAAAAGGAAGGTTCCTGGTACGATCTGCCCATCGCCATAGGGATCCTTACGGCATCAGAGGAAATCAGCCCTTCCTCCGATCTTAAAGAATATGTATTCATCGGTGAACTATCCTTAAATGGCAGTTTAAGGCCAGTCAGAGGAATACTTCCTATGATGATCGAAGCAAGAGACAGAGGCTACAAGTATGCGGTCATCCCCTATGAAAACGCCGGCGAGGCATCTCTTGTTTCAGGGATCATCATTTATCCTGCAAGACACATCAGTGCTGTTGCAGACCATATTGCAGGCGAAGAGTACCTTCCATCCTATTCCTCGGATATCTCAAGCCTGTTTAATGAAAAATCTGTCATTGACATGGATTTTTCGGAAGTGAAAGGACAGGAAAATGTGAAGCGTGCCATGGAGGTAGCCGCCGCGGGATATCACAATATCATTATGATCGGTCCCCCAGGCGCAGGAAAAACCATGCTGGCCAGAAGATTTCCTTCCATATTGCCCGCCATGACTAATGATGAAGCCCTTGAAACCACAAAAATATACAGCATAAGCGGACTTTTGAAGGATAAACCCCTGATCACAGAACGCCCCTTTCGAAGCCCTCACCATACAATTTCCCGAATTTCGCTGATTGGGGGCGGGCATATGCCAAAACCCGGGGAAGTTTCCCTTGCCCACTTGGGTGTGCTTTTTCTTGATGAGATGCCCGAATTCCAAAAATCAACCCTTGAAGTCTTGAGGCAGCCAATGGAAGATCAGTGCGTGAATATCTCCAGGGTAAATGCCACCCTTACCTATCCTGCATCGTTTTTATTGGTAAGCTCCATAAATCCCTGTCCCTGCGGATATTTTGGGGATGATTCCCATAATTGCCAGTGCAGCTCCGGCCAAATCAAAAACTATCTCAACCGAATATCCGGCCCTCTTTTGGATCGAATAGACATCCACATCGAAGTCAAAAGAACGAAATACGACGATCTGGAAAATGATGGTTCCGGGGAGGATTCGGCATCCATCAAACGTCGTGTGAATTCAGCAAGAACCATTCAACTTGAGAGATATAAAAATCAGAAATTCTCCTTCAATTCCCAGCTTTCCTCCGGGCAAATCAAGAAATACTGTCCTATGGACCGGGAAGCCCAGATGCTTTTGAAGGATGCCTTTGAGAATCTCCAGCTCAGCGCAAGAGCCTACCATAAGATCATTAAACTCTCACGTACCATTGCCGACCTTGACAGCTGTGAAATCATCACAGAAAAGCACATCGGAGAGGGTATACAATATAGAAGCCTTGACCGAAAATACTGGGAATAAATAGAAGACGGGAATCTTATCTTGATCCCGTCTCTTAACGTTCGTGATTTCTTAATATTTCATCAGGAAAGCATTTTCAATATGGTTTATTTCATTCATCAGCACTTCGATCACATCAAATCGATAGTTTCTGTCGAAATCATTGTTCTCGGCAAGATAATACATGGCGCTTCTGATGATATGTCTTTGTTTTCTGCTGATTACGGATTCCCCAGGCAGCCCATAATTGTCGGAAGTTCTCGTCTTTACTTCAACAAAAACGACATCTTCACCTTTCTGGACGATGATATCTACCTCTCCCAGTGGGCATCTGTAGTTTTTTTCAAGGATCTGATATCCTGTCTTTTTTAAATAATCGACAGCTATTTGTTCCCCATATCTTCCTTTTATCTGATTATCAGCCATGCATTTGCCCATCCTAAAATCAGTTTTTATATGGAGAAATCAGATGAAATTCCCCAAGAATGATAAACGGTGTATCGGTGTGATCCCATATTTTTTTATGGCATCCAGATGTTCTTTCGTACCGTAGCCTTTATTGGACCTGAAGTGATACTCGGGATAAATTTCATGGTATTCATCCATGATCCTGTCCCGGGTAACCTTTGCAAAGATGCTGGCTGCTGCGATGGCGTAACATTTCTCATCACCTTTAATGATCGGTAACTGCTCTATCTGTGCCTTTTCCAGCCTCAGGGCGTCAATAAGAAGAAGCTCAGGACTTACAGCGAGTTCATTAATGGCCATGTACATGCTCTCTTTTGTTGCATTGAGGATATTGATTTCATCGATCCTCCCGGGAGATATTATTCCGGTGCCAATATGAAGGGCTTCATCCTTTATGAATTCAAAAAGCTCGTCCCTCTTTGTGCAGGATAGTTTCTTGGAATCATTCACAAAACGGATCATGGATCCTTCCGGCATCATAACTGCTGAACTTACAACAGGACCGGCTAGAGGTCCTCTTCCCACCTCGTCAAGCCCAGCAATGAATCGGTACCCTTTTTGAAAATACTCCATCTCAATATTTTTCATTCGACGCAACCTGTCAGTTTCCTTTAAATGCGCCTTATAAGTTTTCTCCAGGGACAATGAAAGAGAAACTGCTCCGGATCTGGGATCCGTTTGAAGACGCTCCATTAGCGCCGGATAAGCCTCGATTTCATAAGTACATGCAAGTTCCTTAAGGGCTTTCATGCTCATTTTATGCAGTTCCAGTTTAATTAAATCCGCGGTCATTCCCTGATCATCCCTGTTCCTTATCAATTGTCTTATGGTCCGCTTTCGGCGGGAGTTCGAATGTTATTTTTCCGGTGAGGGTCTTTTTGATCTCATCCATGAGAACTTCAGCTGTCCTGGAGTAATCCACAGTACCTCCCCTGGTGATAAATTTCCGGTTTACCCCAATATCCTCCATGATTTCCACATCGCTCTTTTCGTTGTCCACATCGACTTTATAGCGGTCTTTCAGAAGTTCAGGATATGCTGACCTTAGAAAACCCACAAGCTTCACTGCGGCTTCCTCACGGTCATAGATGGTATCTTTTATGGAACCTATCCAGGCCAGTTTCAGACCGATAAGTTCATCATCAAATTTTGGCCATAATATGCCGGGTGTATCCAGAAGAAGGATATCATTAGATACCTTGATCCATTGATTCGCTCTTGTCACACCGGGAATGTTTCCTGTTTTAGCGGTTGCCTTTCCACCGATTTTATTGATCAGTGTAGACTTCCCAACATTTGGGATCCCTAAAATCATGCATCTTATCTGCCTGTTCATCCTGCCTTTTTTATGATCCAGATCAAGCTTAGGCTTCATCAAAAGCTTAATAGCCGCAAGAAGTTCCTTGATACCCGTGCCTTTTATACAGTCGATAAAAACATGAGGCTGATCGATGCTTGTATAATAATTTGACCAAATTTGGTTTACTTTTTCATCGGCAAGGTCGGATTTATTCAAAACGATAATCTTTTTTTTGCCGTTTATAAGTTCGTCGACTTCTGGATTTTTGCTGCTTATAGGGATCCTTGAATCCAGAAGTTCAATAACGATATCGATCAATTTTAAATTTTCCCGTATTTTTCTCTTGGCTTTTGCCATGTGTCCGGGATACCATTGTATGTTCACTTATTTCACCTAATCTATCTTTCCGATCTTATCAAAAGGGTACAGACGGAACATTACTTTTCCTACAATATCCTCTTTTGAAATAAAACCTACATCTGCAAATCTCGAATCTCTGCTATTGTCCCGGTTATCTCCCAGTACAAAATAACTGCCTTTGGGCACAACAGTCTTTTTAAAATCAGGATAAACCGATCCGTCCGTGTAATCTTCTGCAACGGGCTTCCCATTCACGTAGATCACCATATCTTTGATTTCTATCGTATCTCCGCCTTCGGCGACAACTCTTTTAACAAATTCAATGCTGTTGGTGTATTTTAGGATGATGATATCAGAGTACTCCGGTTCACTGAAATAATACTGGTACTTTGTCACCACTAGTCTGTCTCCGTTTTCAAGTGTCGGATTCATGGAACTGCCTTCAACAAGAACGAATTCGAAAATAAAAAACTTTATAAGAAGAGCCAACGCGATAGCTATTGCTGCTGACTCGATCCATTCCCTTGCCTCGCTTTTAGGTTTCTTTTCCTGATTCAAAGGATCACTTCCTTAGTTTAGTCGAAATTTCCTGGTTTACAAGAATAGCGTCTGCGACGCGTTATTCAAGTAGACTAGGAAAGTATGGAACCCAGCGAGCAAGTCGAACTTTCCTAGTTTATAAAAATAGGGACTGATAATCAGTCCCCTTTTCATTACATTCTTTCCTTGATTTTAGCTGCCTTGCCTATTCTGTCTCTTAAGTAGAACAGTTTCGCTCTTCTTATCTTACCTTTTCTTGTAACTTCGATTTTATCTATTCTCGGTGAATGTAAAGGGAATGTTCGCTCTACTCCAACACCTGAAGAGATTTTTCTGACTGTGAAAGTCTCTCTGATGCCACCGTTTTGTCTCTTAAGGACAACACCTTCAAAAATCTGGATTCTTTCTCTTTTACCTTCTACTACTTTAACGTGAACTTTTACTGTATCGCCGACATTAAACACCGGGACGTCCTGTTTAAGTTGTTCTCTTTCGATTTCTCTTAAAATATTCATGTTTTTACCTCCTCCCTTTCTGGACGTTCGTATCATTTCTTGACAGAGGACCGCCTGAGATAACAGAGAGTATTATAGCATATATTTAAGCATAATACAATCTTTTATTTAGCAATTAGCTTAAATGCTTAAATGCTTAAATGCTTAAATGCTTAAATGCTTAAATGCTTAAATGCTTAAATGCTTAAGAAAATTATATTCTCTGCAGGTTTTCAACATTTTAACATTTTAACACTTCACCACTTCAGCATTTCAACGCTTTTGCATTTCGCCAACCACCTAACCACCTAGTCACCTAACCACCCAATAAGTCATAGGTCGCAAGTCCTAAGTATGCCAGATTTAAGCATATAACACTTCACCATTTCAACACTTCCACGCTTTTGCATTTCGCCAACCACCCAACCACCTGGTCACCTAACCACCTAAATGTTTCTCATACAG
>JAAXUP010000093.1 GCA_013335935.1 Eubacteriaceae bacterium
GATGGGAAGTCGTCTCAGAAAATTCTTGTATACTTCGCTTTCCGGGTCAAACATCCATTCAGTAAGGTCTGATCGAAAAACCGTAGGATTGATGGTGTTTACATTGATTTTATATTTTGCCGTCCATTCGCATGCCAGGGATTGGGCCATCAGATCGATTCCCGCCTTTGCGGTGGCATATCCTGTGTATCCCGCCATACCCATTTTTGACCTGGCGGATGACACCATGATTACTTTGCCGCCCTTTCCCTGCTGGATCATCTGTTTTCCTGCGTACTTGCAGAACAGCCAGGTACCCTGCACATCAGAATCCATGATTTTTTTCCATTCTGCCAGATCCTGTTCAATGATAGGCTGTGCATGATTGTATCCAGCAGCTGTAACAAGTACATTCACTTCACCGAACTTCTTCACAGCATCATTGACGACTTTAATGACATCTTCCTCAACTGCAGGATCTCCTGTAGAATAACTGCTTTCGATTCCTTTTTCCTGGAGTTCATCGCAAAGCGACTTGCATTTTTCGTCGCTTCTTCCTGTTACAAAAACTTTCATGCCTGAAAGACCATAACCCAAAGCAATCGCCTTGCCCAATGCACCTGTTGCTCCGGTGATCACGGCTACTTTGCCTTTGACGTCAAATAGATTATTTACAAAACCTTCATTAATCATTCTACCTATCTCCTATCGTTCGCTTGAATTCAATCCTTTGAATTAGCTGTTGCTTATGGTTACTAATACGGTGGCAACCTGGTTTGTACGGTTGATCATGGATCGACCTTCATTCGGTCCGATGAACAGGGAATCACCCTTTTTCAGAACAATTTCACCATCCTTAGATGACACGACCATTTCGCCATCCAGAACAAAATAGATTTTTTCCGTGGGAGAATCCTCATATGCCCACTCCGCACCTCCTCCTGGCAGGAAGTAAGACATCCCCATCCAGAATTTCGTTGCTCCACTTTCATCCATGCCGTGAAGCTTCATCGATTTCATATCGAAATGCAGCGGTGCATTGTAAGGCTTGACATCCTTCAACTCGACTTTTTTCATTTATACACCTCCTCTAATATTTCTTTAACTATCTATTCTGCAATTACTATGCCAATTCCAAGCAGAACTCCGTTTTTTGTTGCCGTAAAATCGAAAAAAGCCTCAAACCCTTCTATTCTTTAGGATTTGAGACTTAATTATTTTCGTTTTTTTTCGCTTATCCATTCTTACAGCGATAAATCATTGGGATCATTAACCAAATTTTAATACACTTTCGTATTATAATTTAGATTATTTTGTCATAACCTCTCGTATTAAACGCTTACACCATATAATACGTTTTTGTATCATGATGCAAAAACGTATTATATGCCATTTTTACGAAGTGATATTCCCAACGCCTTAGCCTTTCGTACTACTGTGGGTTGAGTCGTCTTAAGCGCTTCGGCCACTGCATAGGAGCTTCCGTATTCCTTCAATGCGCTTTCAAGGATCTCCTTTTCGTATCTTTGGACAGCTTCCTTGAGGCTCATGGTTCCAAAGATGAATTGTTTGCTTTGGGACTGTTTTTTCTCTCCCATGTATAGTATCATCTCCACGTCATCGCTGGTCAAGGTTTTGTTGGGCGAAATGATGACTATCCGTTCGATGATGTTTTCAAGCTCCCGGACATTCCCTGGCCAATTGTATCTTACAAGAGCCGTGATTGCGCTTTGTCCGAATATTTTATGCTTGTCGTACAAACGGTTGAACTTGGTCAAGAATGTTGCAGCTATTTCCGGGATGTCATCCCGCCGCTCTCTCAGGGATGGAAGCTTGATAGGAAAAACGTTCAATCTGTAGAAGAGGTCTGCACGGAACTGACCGCTTCGAATCAGCTCTGACAGATTCTCATTTGTAGATACGATTATGCGGACGTCAATTTTGATGCTTTCCGTTCCGCCGACCCTAGTGAGTTCCCGCTCTTGCAGCACGCGCAACAATTTTGTCTGAAGCTTTATGGGCATTTCGCCGATCTCGTCCAGGAGTATTGTACCATGGTCAGCCATTTCAAACAGGCCTTTCTTATCTTTTTTATCCGCGCCTGTGAAAGCACCTCTAACATAGCCAAAAAGCTCCGACTCCAGCAGATTTTCCGGTATGGCCGAGCAATTCACCTTAATATATGGACCATTTTTCCGGTGGCTTCTTTGATAGATTTCCCGGGCGACGACTTCCTTCCCTGAGCCTGTCTCCCCTGTGATCAGCACGGTGGCATCCGTGGGAGCCACATGCTCAATAAGTTCCTTCACCCTCAGGATTGTGGGATTTTTTCCAACAAAAGGATTTCTCGTCTTCTCCCTGATGAGGGATTCCAGTTCCTCCCGGTACATGCGTTTCTTTCTTTCCGCCTCTTCCAACTCTTCCTTCAGCTTGTTGATTTCCGTAAGGTTTCGCATAACGGTGATCACCTTGACGATTTCATTGTTTTCATCAAGAAATGGGGTTCCCACTAAAAGTACCTGCCGGTTGTTTTTACGCACCGTTGCCATGGAGGAGATCTTTTGTTTCTTTTCCAAAACTTCCAGTGAAACGGCATTGGAGAATGCATCATTTTCAATCATTTCCATAATAGTTTTTCCAACGATATCCTCAGGCTTGATTCCTGTGATCTCCGTGTATCCCCGATTGATCTCAGTGACGACTCCGTTGCGGTCCACCACGCAAATCCCATCAGAAACTGCGTCCCCAATGAGAAATGCGGTTGTATGCTCGATTTCGAGTTTCTTTATCAACTCTTCCGCAGCTTTTAGCTTTTCATTCAATATGTGGTTTTCTTCCTGCAGACTCATGGCTTGTCCCTGTTGTTTTACCATAAATTGTACTCCTCTATTGCTTATCTCGAAACTTCAGGATCGATACAAAGCATTTTTTTATTTCGCTAAGAATCATAAATGAAATCATTTCAATTATATCATATTGATTTCCAATGAACATCCCCACAACAATCAGAACCTTCAACAAACGGGTTGTTCTGATACATATTTTAACTTGCGCGATTCATATGGGTATCATTTTAGAATTTTATAACAATAGAATTTAATAATCTTAGCAATTATTTGAAAGGCACATAACCTTTTAGAGAAGTCTTACTTTTTCAAGCTTTTCAGCGGGGATGCAGTTAATAATTTTAATCGATTCCTGATTTTTTTTGTTTATAATATCTTTTTCTATCCCAATCAGCATTGGAAAAAAATTTTCAAGATACCCTATCGCTTCCTCATCTGAAATCTTCAAAGTTTGATTATCAAGATTATAAACTGTTTTTCCTATCGTTGCTACGTGGGCATTAAGAAAGAAATGGATCTCACTCTGGCTTAAATCCTTATTATATTTATGTGCAATGTCGAAAAACAAATCTGTATACTCCGGAGCAGAATCTCGAATCATTTTATAGTCAAATTCCATCTGAGCTTCAGCATAAAACTTTCTTAGGTTCAGATCCTTGATGATCTGAGTAAAAAAAATATTCTGAACCGAAACCAGTATTAGAAGGTAATCTTTTTTATCATGAATATATTCTGCAACCAACTTTTGAGCATCTGAAAAAAAACGCTCGAATAAAGAAAATCCCAATTCCATCTTACTATTAAAATAATAATAGAAAGTTGACTGACTCTGAAGATTTGACAATCCAGCAATCTGTCGTATTGTTGTGTTCTTGTATCCCTGCTCATAGAAGAGATTTTTTGATACGGTCTCAATGGTTACTTTGGTCTCAATGCTTTTTTTGTAAACCATGTTAGTCTCCTTTAGTTAATATAATCTGATTTTATCATATTTTTGATGAAGAGAACAGAATCGACCACGCGTTATTCTCGGTGATAGTAAAGTTTGGACCCCAGCGTGCTATCCGAAACTAACCAGCAAATAAAAATACCCTCCAAATTGACTTTAAACAAACCAATTTGGAGGGTTGAATCTATTTTAATCCAGAGAATATTTTATGACATAAGCATCAGCATCAGTACTGCAATCTCCATACCTTCTTTTTGCTGTTCATTTTCAAGAAATTGAGAGTAAATTCTATCCTTTGTCATTTGCATTATTTGTTCCATCTCAGTCATTGTATGTTCCTCCTCATTTGTAGACACCATATTCATAAACGAAATCTGTAACAGCTCTTAAGCATTCCGGTTTAGCATCATTCATGGATGCCAATATCTTATCTGTGGAGAATACATACCCTCCCCCTGGAGCAAGATCATCGATCAAACCTTTCGCAATATCCACACATTGTTGTGGAGTTTTAAACGCCAGATCATTTGTGCGCATTCCGCCACCTATACATATGTTTTTTCCTAACGCTTTTTTAGCTTTTCTCAAATCATCTTCCTCAAACATTCCCAAAATACAGCCCTTTGGCAATTCCTGAAGATAATCGTATAAATGTTCATAGTTTTTTTCAAACAAAATCATGAATTTATAACCCTGAGCAGCAAAAGTTTCCACATATGCTTTAAAAGTAGGCCAATAAACTTTTTCGAAGTCTTTTGGCTTTAAGAATGGAGGTAAATGCATAAAGATATTGATATATCTGTCATATAAAGGTGTTGGCATGACTGCGTAGGTATTAATGATATTAAGTTTCATCAACGCCATGCAGGCCTCGGCCATTTTGTCCGGACATCGTCTGATATCCGACATCGTACCTTTGAAATCCCTTAAATAATCTAAAATCAAATCTGCTGGCTGCATAGGCGGTACTGCATTTACGATTGGCAGACCATGTTCGTTTTTATATCTTTCGAATAACATCGTTCTCCCTTGAACAAATTTCAAAAATTCTCCTACTGAATTCGCGAATCTTTCAAATTTTTCCTCTGTTGTTCCCTCCTGAAAAATTTTATGCTTTTTAGGGATAATAGTGTTCAGGATGTAACCTTTTGGATCTGCAATGAGCTTATCATAATCTGAAGCCGGCATAATTTCTGATTGACCTGTAGCAATTTGGATCGTTTCCATTTCACCATGTGAAGTATAGATACCACCCCCCAGTGATTCGGAGAATCTTAAAGGCCAGGTTACAGCTGGAAATGCCGATGCATCAAATTTGAAATCAGTCAGCGCTTTTGAATATGCCGCGTAATCAACTTCAATATCATTTTTTGCATCCTTAAGTTTTGAATTGGAGTAGAATAATGCCCAGTTATCTACCAATGCAAAGATTGGAACTCTGTCATTAGCTTTCAGTTCTACAGCATTATTAAGCCTTTTCATACGTTCTTCGTAAAGTTTTAATTTGTCACTCATATTATTTCACCCATCCTTGAGAAATCTTAACGCCCTCTGCTGCGTTAGTTGTAAATGCATCAGCTCCAATATGATCACACGCTTCTTTAGTTACTGGGTTTCCGCCGATGATAATTTTTACGCTATCCCGAATACCTGCTTCTTTTAGTCCGTCGACTGTGTCTTTCATTGCTTCAAGGGCTAATGTCAAAACGCCGCTCATTCCGACGATATCTGGTTTAACTGCTTTAACTTTGTCGATAAATGCTTGTACAGGCTGGTCTATTCCTAAATCGTGCACTTCAAATCCTGCAGCTTCAGCCATGCTTCTGAATATATTTTTTCCGATGTCATGAAGATCCCCATGGACGGTACCAAGAACGATGCTTCCTAATTTTGCACTGCTTCCTGTTCCGATAACAGGTTTTAATAAACTGATCGCTTCTGTTAATAGCTCTCCTGCAAAGATTAAATCTCCTACAAAATAATCACCCTTTTCAAACAGCTCTCCAACAACAGCCATACCCTCCTGGCATGCAGAAACTGCTTTTTGTCCTTCATCTTCTGACGGTTTAGAGGCTACAAAATCGTTGAGTATTTCAAGAACTTTTTCTTCCTCCAGATCTCCTACAGCTTGTGTCAACGTTTTCAAATCCAGCATTTTTAGACCACTCCTTTACAATATTATACTTAGCACTTGTTCTATTTTGATTATAAAACAGTTTTTATAACATTGTCAAGCTTTTTAGCACTTGTTCTATATTATAAAATACCTAAGAATATACTAAATATATTCTTAGGTGCTGATAATTTATCATAATGTTACTTCTTTCGAACATCGCTTTCCTATAGTGGCTCAAAAATGTCAAAGCTTGTATATTTGTACAAGGGTGATGCTCAGACAAATAATTTATTCGTAACCAACGGACTTAATTTCTTATGTTTTGTATAAGGTTCCGGTTCTCCAAGTTTTTCCCAGTTATCTCTGAGGTAAAAAGGTGGAATTACCTTGCCTAAAATATGAAACTCGTTAGAGTCGTGTTCTAACATATATAATCCAAGTTGGTCTGTAACCATTGCTTCGATTTGTTCAGCAGGCAATCCCATCATATCTCCAAACCAGTAATGATTGCGCAGTACTAGACCATATGGTGTGTCACGTCCAACGCCCACATATTGCATAAAGGCTGGATAACCTTTCTCATTTCTGGGGCATTCCCAATTTTCGCCAATGCCAGCCCATCCATATAATACTACATCAGCATCTCCGCGCTCTTTTGCTTTAATTAATTCATCTCCAAAAAGTTCTATTGGATCTAAGTATTTTAGTTGCATATCCATTACTTCTGAAGATCCTAAACTTTCTTTAATAAAGTGTGTCGACCCAATTACATTTCCCGGAACATGGTTGGCTTCATACTCACCCCATTTAGAAAACTTATGTGCACCTGGATGCCATAAACGATACATGTCTGTGTCACATTCGCATCCAAACCACCAATCCAACATGGCAGCGGTACAGTTTTCCAAACACATACGAATAGCTACATGTATTCCTCCACTTGGCAATCTTTCAATCCCTGTTTCTAATGGTAATGGGTCACTATACAACATAGGTGTGCATTCTTCAAATCTCATTAACTTTACCTCCTCATTTTTTGTTTGACATTCTTTTATACAGTTTGCAAATCTTATCTTGATATAAACGATTACATTTTGAAAAATTTCATATTGAAAGTATTTGTCATGAATTTCTATCCTTTATCAACCTCCCCTATCATTAAACTACCATGGTAGTTTAATGATACTTTGAAGGCAGTTATTTGTCAATAAAATTAAAAAAAATAATAAATATGATTTAAAGTACAAAACAAATCATATTTATTATCAATTATATTTCTGATTTTCATTTTATAATAGTCGCTTTAATTTATCAGATGAGAAAAGCGTCCTCTAAGCGTTACTCTAGTATGATCGTAAAGTTTGACCTCAGCGATTTAGTCGAACTCACCTATCACATAAAAAATCTTGATAAATATCAACTGTCGAATAATCAGACAATTCAATAAACTTTTTTGCATATTCCTTTATTTGATGCCTGCTCAACACATCTTTTCCATACATGATTTTAATAAAAAACTTCGTAAAATATACGATGACATCTTCGATGGATAATTCTTCATTTAAATAATTCTTAACGAGGACTTTTTCAATGCTGCTGAGAGCATTAATGTTCAGATGCATCTCCAGTTCATTAATTTTCTCTTTTT
>JAAXUP010000187.1 GCA_013335935.1 Eubacteriaceae bacterium
CCCATATCTGGACCACCTTTTATCCACAAGTTTTTTGATTTTCTCGCTCATTTCAATATCATCAGGCCATTCTCTGTCATAGCCTTCGCTTTTAATTTTCTTCGTGGCGTCAACGCCCAGGCGGTTTCCGTAAAAAGCCGTATTGGAGGAATGGTCCAGGGCATCCAAAGGCCCTTCCGAAATCAAAAGATCCCTTTTGGCATCGATATTGTTAAATACCTTCCACATCACTGTAGATACATTTTGCACGTCCACATTTTCGTCTACAACGATGATCATTTTCGTGTACATCATCTGACCTAGTCCCCATAAGGAGTTCATCACCTTAAAGGCGTGTTTGGGGAAGGATTTCTTAATGGATACGATGGCGCAGTTATGAAATACTCCCTCAAGAGGCAGATTCATATCAACGATCTCAGGAATCAGCATTTTGATCAAGGGGAGAAAAATCCTCTCGGTAGCCTTCGCCATGTAGCAATCCTCCATGGGAGGTTTTCCTACAATCGTTGCGGGATAAACAGGGTTTTTCTTTCGGGTGATCTTTTCCACATGAAAGACAGGGTATTCGTCCTTAAGGGAATAATACCCTGTATGATCCCCGAAGGGGCCTTCTGTCCTAAGCTCTCCAATTTCCACGTACCCTTCAAGGATGAATTCAGCATGGGCAGGTACTTGTATGTCGCATGTAACGGCCTTCACGGTTTCAACAGGAGACTTTCTCAAGAAGCCTGCAAAAATCATTTCATCGATCATTTTTGGGAGTGGGGCGGTTGCCGAGTAGATGAGGGCAGGGTCGCATCCTATGGCAACACAGACCGGCATGCGTTTTAAGCCCAGCTTTTTATGGTTTTCATAGATTTCCTTGCCGTCTTTATGAAGATGCCAGTGCATCCCGGTAGTTTTACTGTCATATTTTTGAAGCCTGTACATGCCCATATTCTGGGTACCGCTGATGGGATCCTTTGTGATGACCAAAGGCAGTGTAATAAAAGGACCGCCGTCATCCGGCCAGCATGTTAGGATAGGAAGGGTGTCCAGGTCGGCAGCCTCCACGACTTCCTGGCAGGGTGCATTTCTGACTTTTTTAGGAAAGATAAAAGGCAGAGGCGCCAGCTTTGGAATCGCTTTGACTTTGCCGAAAAATGTCGCATATTGATCCAGTTTGATCAGATCAGTGATCTGATCGGCTATTTCTTCGAAGCTATCCACACCCAAAGCCATGGCCATGCGCTCATAGGTGCCCATGCTGTTGATCAGCAGGGGATATTTTGAGTTTTTTACGTTCTCAAAGAGGAGTGCCGGACCATAATTTTTAGACACCCTGTCGGTAATCTCGGTGATCTCAAGTTCAGCATCTACCTCTGTCTTTATCCGTTTTAATTGTTTATTCTTCTCCAGGTGAGCAATAAAATCCTGCAGGTCTTTATAATACATAGTATCATCCTTCCGTTATATCAGTAATGCCTGTTTAGAAGCTGTTTAATGATATCTTCTAATATTTTCCTGTTTTCGATATCAGGAAGGGTAGAAATGAGTTTGAATGCCTTGACCGTATATTTTTTCGCCAGTTGCCTTGCAAATTCCAAGCCGCTGTTCATTTCAACAAGCTGATGGATCAAGCGGATATCAGCCTCATTAAAATCGGTTTTTTCCAACAGATTTTTAAGTTCTGCGTTCCTGTCGTTATTCAGGGCATAGATCACCGGTAAAGTCAGATAGCCTTGTTTCAAGTCATTCATAGTGCTTTTCTTGATGGTCTCATTATTGGAATAATCCAGGCAGTCATCAATGATCTGAAAAGCCATGCCCACATAATAACCGGCACGGGACAGTTTTTTCGTGGTTTTTTCATCACAACCGCTTTCAAAAGCGCCGATATAAAAACTCATGGAAAATAAGGCGGCTGTTTTCCCGGTAATGACTTTCAAATATTTCAAAATACTCTCGTCATATCGATATCTGAGGCTATATTGTTTTAGTTCACCCCGGCATATTCGAAGGATCGCTTTGGAAAGCAGCTCCATGGTTTCTATGGTATGGTGTCGTGAAATCAGGGTAAAACATTTCGCAAACAGATAGTCGCCAATAAACACAGCGGTATCTTTGCCATATTTGCTCTGAATGCTTTCCACACCTCTTCGAAGTTTGGAGTCGTCAATAATATCGTCATGAACCAAGGTCGCCATGTGCAGCATCTCGATGACAGCAGCAAGCTTGAAAATGTTTTCTTCGTTGTATTTACCGAATTTTGCAGACAGCAGAACAAATGCCGGTCTCAGCATTTTACCTCCTGAGGCAACTGAATCCGATATGGCATTTTTGATAAAATCATCTGAATCATCCACTGAATCAATGATGATACGACTGACGGCATCTAAAGACTTTCCTATGTCGGGATAATCCCTCCAAAAACTATTCATAATGTTCTCCTGTTATAATTTGAAATTAAAATTACTTCTTCTTAAATATTTTAGTAAATAATTTGATACTACACCTACAAAAAGTCCTGTAGGTATGGCGATGATCAACAGATAGGGCATCAGAAGTATCAGCCTTGTATTGGCCAGCACCAGCATGGCTACCCCCAATTGGCCGATATTATGGAAAATTGCCCCTGCAATGCTCACACTGACCAGGCTGATTTCATTTTTTAAAATTCTCATCATAAAATACATGACTACAAGGCTTAACAATCCGCCGGTCATAGAATAAATGATGGAAGCCATACTGCCGAACAGGAGTCCGGAAAGCAGTGTCCGCGCAATCACGATCAGAAAACAGCTTTTCAGATCCA
>JAAXUP010000027.1 GCA_013335935.1 Eubacteriaceae bacterium
CGTAAAGGCATCCGCACCAATATAGGCACAGGCTTCTTTTGTGACCGGATTGCCTCCGATGATGACCTTTACGGAATCACGAAGTCCAGCCTCTTTTAGCCCCTCCACGGTATCCTTCATGGCATCTAAGGCCAAGGTCAGCACACCGCTCATCCCTACGATATTCGGTTTTACTTCCTTCACTTTATCTATAAAAGCCTGTACCGGCTGGTCGATCCCTAAATCATATACCTGGAACCCGGCGGCTTCAATCATGCCTTTAAATATATTCTTGCCAATATCATGCAGATCTCCATGTACGGTTCCGATAACAATGGAGCCAACTTTTTTATTACTGCCCGATCCGATTACGGGTTTTAAAATGTCGATGGCTTCCGTCAGAAGTTCCCCTGCAAAAATAAGATCCCCAACAAAGTATTTCCCGCTTTCGAAAAGATCACCGACAATAGCCATACCTTTCTGACAGGCAGCAACCACTTTCCGGGCATCGGTCTCAGAAGGCTTGGACGCAACAAAGGCATTGAGCATATCCAAAACCTGGTCTTCCTCCAATTCTCCTACTGCCTGTGTTAACGATTTCAAATCCAACATGCAATGATCCTCCCTTTACATCGTGATAATTATACTTAAAGTTAACCACACTTAATTTGTTTAGTCAATATGTTTGAATTCTGAGGTTCAAATTTTATTAATTGTTATAAACTATAATATACGATATACTATATAATTAATACTCAAAAAATAAGGTCAGGTGAACCCATGGCAGTTTACAAATCCGGAGAGATCTCCAAAAATAAAATAATCACCGCATGCAAAGAGCTGTTTTATTTGCAGGGATATCGAAAAACAACCTACAAGGATATCTGCAAGAAGGCGGACAGCAATCCCGGACTTATCAATTATTATTTCAAAACAAAAATAAAAATTGCTGAGATCATCTATGAAAATTTTTTCGTCGATATCAAATCCGGCGTAGAAAAATATCTGTTGGATAAATTCGGATCCTACGATCTTCAGGTGGGTACCAGTATTGAGCATCTGCTCTTGTCTAACCTGATTTCCGGGGACACCAACCTGTCAAGGTTCTATTACGATATGTGCCTGGAGGGCATCGAATACGACATGCAGATTTTTAATTGCTTCTTTAAACTCCATGTTGACAAGTATCATCTCCCCCTTTCAGAAGATCAGATCAAGCTTCTCACGGTTGCCAATTCGTCCATCAGCATTGGAATCGCGAAAAAAAATCTGGAAGGCTATCTGCATCTCAGCAAGGATGAAATTTTTGAATTCAGGACGAGGTCAATATACCATTCCATGGGAATCCCCGACGAACGGATCGACGAAATCATCAAAGAAGCCTACCGTATTTATTCAGGAATGGACGTTCAGTTGAAGGATTATTTCGTCGTCCAAATCAGCTAAAATCCTGTCATCACGAGAATAAACTAAAAAAGCCAGAAAAGCATGACTTTATCATTAAAGTCTGTGCTTTCCTGGCTTTCATAGCTAGCTAGTCGAACTTTTCCTAGCTACTTATACAGCGTCTTGGACGCTGTCTTTCGTATTCCATGAAAGTTTGGACCTCAGCAAGCTAGTCGAACTTTCATGGAATAAAAAGGGGGATGCATTACGCATCCCACATATTAACTATTATTTAGTTGTTCAATTGTATGTCTCGTGTTCAGATGTCTTAAACTCTACAAATACATATTAGCAAATTTCCTTTCATATTACAATATTTATTTGAAATTTTTTTCACTTGAATCGCGCTAAAATTAAATCCGTATATTTATTTCTCGATTTTTAGTTGAAATCAGCTATAATGGTAGTAGATGAGCAAATAAGAATGGTGGTGTGATTTTGAACGAAAGAATCCTTGTTGTAGACGACGAAAAATCCATAAATGACCTGATCCGATTAGACCTTGAATTCGAAGGTTACATAGTCGATTCAGCCTTCGATGGCCTTGAAGCCATCAGCAAAGCCGACAGTTTTAACCCCGACCTCATTATCCTGGATGTCATGCTTCCAAAAATGAGCGGTTTTGATGTATGCAAAAAAATAAATGCTGAAAAGAGCATCCCGATCATTCTCCTGACCGCAAAAACAGACATCATCGACAGGGTTTTGGGCCTGGAATTAGGGGCTGATGATTACATCACTAAGCCTTTTGATAACCGTGAACTTCTTGCCCGAATAAAAGCCCTTCTCCGGCGATCCAAAAACACAATTGAACCGGAACAGGATATTATTTTCAACGATGAGATCACAATCATCCTTAATGAGCGAAAAGTGCTTGTCAACAACAATGAAGTCCACCTGACGCCAAAAGAGTTTGAACTTCTTTTCCTGCTGATTTCAAATCCAGAGCAGGTCTTCTCCAGAGAGTCATTACTGGAAAAAGTTTGGGGCTACGATTATTTCGGGGATACCCGAACGGTGGACATGCATATCCAAAGGATCAGGAAGAAAATTTCCGACTATGCGAAACACAATTACATCCAGACTGTGTTCGGTGTAGGGTATAAGATGAGGAAGCATTAATGAAGTTTAATTTCAGAACTAAATTTATTTTAGCTAATCTGATTGTCGTTTTTATTACCATGATCATATTAGCTATTTTTGTAATACAGGGAATTATGTACTACAACTTTAAAACCAATCAGGATCAGCTGATCAAGATGGGCAGCGAGGCTCAGGTCTACATCACCCAGGAAATAAAAGCTGCAGGTTCTTCGGCCAGCAATAGCACGATTTTTACAAGCAGGGCGCTGACCATATCAGAGGATCTGGCGAAGATCAATAATCTCCGGGTCCTCCTCTTTGACACGGATGGCGTTATGGTAGCTGACTCTGCCAATGTGGACATCTCCGATGATATAAAATATGGCAAAGAAATCGAAATTGCCCTGGGACTTGAAGCAGGAAAATCTGTGGCTGTCTATAAACGGGTCGACTCCGTCACCAGCATCTATTATGCCATGCCCGTTTTTGTGGACAATGAAATGGTGGGAGTAGTCTCCTTTATCAAATCCCTTGAATTTACCGATGCCATCGTCATGCAGATCCTGCTTTTGTTTCTCGGCGCATCAATTATCGGGTTCATCACCATTTTCAAATTCAGCAGTTATCTGTCGGGTAAGATCCTGCAACCTGTCAGGGATCTTGCAGACTCAACCAAGCGTCTTTCTGAGGGAAGTTTTTCAGAGCTTCTCCATTATGATGTGAACGACGAAATCGGCGATTTGACGAGAAACTTCAATAAAATGAGTCATAACATCAACGACAAGCTGAACCTGATCGAAAATGAGAAGCAGAAATTTTCTTCCATCATTGCCTCCATCAATGATGGGGTAATCGCGCTTGATTCCGATTTAAAGACCTTTGTATCCAACAGCAAGGCTTCTGAAATACTTGGTTTGGAAAATGGAAAAATAAACACGGAAACTATGGAAGACATTCCTGAACTTGTGGACATGATCGATTTCGTCTTCCGGGAACGCAAGGATATTTCAAAACAATTTGACTATAAAGGAAAGCAGCTCTACGTCTTCGCCAACCTGATCATGAATAAGGATACCCAGCTGGGGATCCTGCTGGTTTTAAGGGATATCACGAAAATCAAGGAACTTGAGGATCAGCAAAGATTATTCATCAGCAGCGTCTCTCATGAACTCCGAACTCCTCTTACGACCATCATCGGTTATACCGATCTTTTGCTTCGGAGAGGAACAGAAAACAAGGAGCTTGTGACGAAAAGCCTGGCAACCATTAATACCGAAGGGAAAAGGCTATTGCGACTGGTGAGCGATCTTTTAGACCTTTCGAAATATGCCAACGCACAATTTCAGATGATCATGGCAGACGTCGATTTGAATCACCTGTTGGAAGAAGTCATCAGCCAAATGAAAATGAAAGGAAGCAAATTCAACCTTGATATTTTCTATAACCGCACCGAGTTGCCCCTAATCAAAGGGGATTACGACCGGCTCAAGCAAGTATTTATCAACATTTTGGATAATGCCATTAAATATTCCAACCCTGGAGATATCATCAAGGTGATCGCCACCCAAAATGAGAAGCATGTGGAAATCTCCATCCGCGACCATGGTTCCGGCATACCGGATGATGTGAAAGACAGGATATTTGATCCTTTTTACAGAGTCGACGAGGATCGTTCCCGGGATATGGGAGGTACCGGATTAGGGCTGGCCATTGTTAAGGATATCGTTGAAAGGCACGGGGGATCTATCACTGTAGAAAGTCAAATTAATGAAGGAACCATGATTTCCATCGATTTACCTGTGACATAATGTTTTACATCTTTTTTACACCAAGATGCCTCCTTTGTATATAATAAAATATTACAATATTTAAGTTACGAATATCTTCTGAAAGGACGCACATTCATGAAAAAAACGATGGGACTTATCATACTCATCCTTCTGATAGTAATTGTAAGCGGATGTACGCCTATATTTATTAAGGAGGACGAACCGGTTATCCTTACCAGCGCAGAATCCAACAGTTCGCAAAGCAATGCATCTGAGGACAGTTCGGTTTTTATAAAGAATATCGACAGCCAGTTGACCGATGGAATCGTCTATGACATTTCGAAGGACGGAAAAACTCTACTGGTTGGTACACAGGAAAATACAGCCTTAGACAGCACCACGGAAACAGACGAAAACTTTTCAAATCTTAATATATACTCTTTTGAAACCGACCAACTGACTCCAGTTTTGACTTCCAAGCAGAATCAGTTCAGCGGCTATATTGACGATAAAAACAAAGGCTTCTACTATCTCGAAAGCGCTCCAGGGAAAGATTCCAATGCCAACAACAAGCTGGTTTGGACGGACCTCAACGGAGACACTACAAAAAACATCTCCCTTAACGAAGAGAACGTATCCGCCGGGTACTCCATGATCAATGACGAACTTCTTATTTACGGTAATGGGAAAGGTGAGATTAAGCTGGTCAGCGCCAGCAGCAAAATCTCCGACGAAGACAATATCACCAGCACCTATCTCCTTGACAAGAGCTATAATATCTTAAAAGTTGATTACATTGAAAAATATCAAATGGCATTTTTCCTATGTAAAAATGAGGAAACCGACTTAAAGGATCTTTACTATGTCTATCTGACCAAGAAAAATGTACAGCCGGTTCTGGTACAGCGAAATGCAGGGGACTTCGACCTGTCCACAGAAAATGAAGCGCTCATTTATTCCGCACCGGGATTAAAAGACGACTCCCAGCTGATTAGCCTTGATATCGTAGAAAAGACAAGGATATCCCTTTATAAAGGTTACCTGGGGATGTTCGCATTTACCAACACGGAAGATCAGATCATCTATAGCGAGAAGTCCGATCCTTCTTCCAGCAGCCAGAACCTGTGGATCATGGATATTGCCGGAAATGATGCCATGCAGCTTGCATCAAACCTCAATATCACCGGAGACAGACTAGTTTTTCACCCTTATAACAGCGTCATCTATTTTACCGTTTATGCTCTGAATAAGGATGAAAATACAAAAGCGCTGAATTATTCCGTATACATGATCGACTATAACTATTGAAATCAATACTTTACCACAATCAAAAACCTCCGAATTTTTTCGGAGGTTTTTTTATCTTTGATCGTATTTTTTATTTATTATCCCTTACAGCACGCGGACTTTACCTTGATAGATATAGCCGCCCTGAGGGGCAATGGTAATAAGACTGCCTTCTTTGATTTTTTCAAGGGCACCGTCTACGCCCAGGATGATGGGAATATCGAACTGAAGTGCAGCGATTGCTCCCTGAGAGGTGTAGCCGCCTTCTTCTGTAATGATCGCCGAGGCTTCTTTGACGTATTTTATCAAATCTTCATCAATGCTCCCTGCAACGATGATATCCCCAGGGTTGAATTCATTGTTTGTTCTGTTAAAGATCCTTGCCTTTGCAGTAACTGCTTTTTTACCGATGCCGCTGCCTCTTAAGATGATATTGCCAATGGTTTGTACCTTGATGAGGTTCGTCGTTCCTTTTACGCCAAGGGGTATTCCCGCACTGATTACCACAAGGTCGCCGCATTCCAGCAGGCCTTCTTTAACAGCAATCATAATGGACTCCTCAAAAAGGTAATCCGTATCCTCAAAGGTCGGTGTCAGCAGACACTGTACTCCCCAAACCACCGCCAGTCTTCTGGTTACATGGGCATTGTCTGAAATAGCAATGATCGGTGAAGTCGGTCTGAATTTAGATACCATTCTTGCCGTATGCCCTGATGAAGTTGCGGTTATGATCGCCGAAGCTTTAAGCTGCTCTGCTGTATTGCAGGTTGCATGGCTCACGACATTAGTCACAGAAATATCTCCAGTGAACATATGAGTCATTCTTCGTCGGTATTCTTCCGAGGTTTCCGTTTTCACAGCAATTCTGTACATAGTTTCCACCGCTTCCACCGGGTATTTCCCTGCTGCGGTTTCTCCTGAAAGCATGATGGCGTCCGTACCGTCGAAGATCGCATTGGCGACATCGGTTACTTCCGCTCTTGTAGGTCTTGGATTTCTCATCATGGAATCCAGCATCTGGGTCGCGGTTATAACCGGCTTTCCTGCCAGGTTGCATTTCTTAATGATATCTTTCTGTACTAAAGGCACTTCTTCAGGAGAGATCTCGACGCCCAAATCGCCTCTGGCTACCATGATGCCGTCAGAAACCGCCAGGATATCGTCGATGTTGTTTACACCTTCCCTGTTTTCGATTTTAGAAATGATCTGGATGTATTCTCCATTATTGCTCTCCAGTACTTTTCGAATGGAAAGGACATCTTCCCTTTTTCTTACGAAGGATGCCGCTATAAAGTCCACCCCAGCGTTTATGCCGAATTTAATGTCATCGATGTCTTTTTGTGTGATTGCCGGGAGCTGGATCTTAACATCCGGAAAGTTAAGACTTTTATTGTTCTTCAGCTCTCCCCCATTTTCCACTCTGCAGTGTATGTCAGCGCCATCTATCCCAATGACGGTGAACTGTATAAGGCCATCGTCGCAAAGTATGGTATTTCCCACAGCGATCTCATTAGCCAGATTTTTGTAGGTAACGGCAACCTTTTTATCACTACCCAGGATATCATCCGTTGTCAGAATGAATTCCTGGCCTTTTTCCAGTACAACAATGCCTGTTTCAAACTGTTTGATCCTGATTTCCGGCCCTTTGGTATCTAAAAGAATGGCAATCGGCTTATTCAGTTCCAATCTGGCTTCCTTGATCAGGTCGATTTTTTTCTGATGTTCCTCATAGCTTCCATGGGAGAAATTCAGCCTTGCAACATTCATTCCGCTGTTGATCAGTTTCACAATCATTTCCTTGGATTCGCTTGCTGGTCCTAATGTACATACGATTTTTGTTTTTCTCATTTATAATCCTCCAATTTATATTGAAAGAACATTTGCAATATTGTAGGCTTCGATATCAAAATCTTTTTTGATTTCCAGTGCTTCGTTAATGTCTAAATCTACATATTTGTTGTTCCTTATACAGATTACTCTGCTTGTTTTATTCTGAAGAAGCAGGTCTACTGCCATATAACCCATTCTGCTGGCCAGTATCCTGTCGGATGCTGTTGGGCTTCCTCCCCTTTGAATGTATCCCAGATTGGTCCCTCTTGTAGCAACACCGGTTTTTTCCTCTATTTTATTGCAGAATTCCTGGAAATTTCCCACGCCTTCCGCGAGGATGATGATGCTGTGGAGCTTTCCTCGGTCTTTTCCTCTTAACAGCTTCTCTGCGATCATATCCAGATCCTGTTCTTTTTCAGGTACCAGGATCGATTCCGCACCACCTGCTAGACCTGCATAAAGAGCGATGTCTCCGCACTCCCTGCCCATGACTTCTACAATATTTACTCTGTTGTGAGAGCTTGTGGTATCTCTGATTTTACCGATGGCATCCAGGGCTGTGTTTAACGCCGTGTCAAAACCAATGGAAAAATCGGTACAGCCGATGTCATTATCGATGGTTCCTGGAATGCAAATTGTATTGACTCCTTTTTTGCTTAAAGCCCTTGCTCCTTTAAAAGATCCATCTCCACCGATTACGATAAGTGAATCAATTCCCCATTGATTCAAAATCTGGACCGCTTTGTTCTGTCCAGCGTCAGTTTTGAAATATTCGCTTCTTGATGAACGAAGTATGGTTCCGCCTCTGTGAATAATATCCGCAACCGAGTAGATATTCAAAGGCTCTATGTCCCCTTCAAGCAAGCCTGCATAACCTCTTTTTATTCCAAATACTTCCACTTTGTGATATATTGCCGTTCTGACTACTGCTCTGATCGCTGCATTCATCCCGGGTGCATCCCCTCCGCTGGTCAGTACTCCTATCCTTTTCATAGTTTGCCCTCCTCGTATTAGCCCATACCCTTTAGGTGATGATATGGATATTGTTTTTCCCAACATGAGCAGTCAGTTCACTTAAAAGACTGTCACTTATTTTTACCCATAAATCCTTATTAGCCTTGTATTTTCTGTCTTCATTGATGGAATATAATATAATAGGCTCTTCGCCTTTATACCTGAGCAGAATATCCTTGATCCCCTGTATGCCTGCGTCCCTTACATCATTGACTGAAATTTGGATGGCTTTAGGCTTTTTAGCAGCAGGAAGATTCAGGAAGTGGTCCAGATCAGTCATCTCTTCGCAAAGAACCGTGGAAGGCTGATCTTCATTCATATTTAATTTACCTTTGATTAGCACCTTATTATCAAGCGCCAGCAAATATTCATATTTGGAATAGATTGCCGGAAATACCACTACTTCAATGGTTCCGAATAAATCTTCAAGGGTCACGAAGCACATGGTATTGTTATTTTTTGTAATTAAAATCTTTTTACTAGTTATTATACCACCCACGGTGACCATTTGTCCGTCTTTTATTTGCAGTTCCAGGAGTTCTTCATAGTTTTCTAGGACTCTCCCATTAACGGAACATTTGCTTTCCAAAAGACTTTCATACCTGTCCAGGGGGTGTCCGGTGATATATAGTCCCAGCATCTCCTTTTCAAGGGTGAGACGATAACCGTCATCGTATTCCCTGACATCGGGAAGTCTTACCTCTTCAATTTCAAAGGCTGCATGACTTTGGAAAAGCGAGATCTGACCGTCAAGGCGGTTCCTTTTTTCAGTGCCGATATTTTCGATCACTTTTTCATAAACAGCCATGAGCTGAGACCGAAAGGCTCCCAGAGAGTCAAAAGCTCCGCATTTGATCAGGGATTCAATTGCCCTTTTATTAAGGACTTTCAGGTCTACCCTTTTGGAAAAATCAGCAAAGGATTTAAAAGGTCCTTTTGACCGCTCTTCGATGATGCTTTTAATGGCGTTTTCTCCAACATTTTTTACAGCAGCCAGACCAAATCTGATGTTGCCTCCCACTACCGTAAAGTTTTCGAAGCTTTCATTCACATCAGGAGGAAGGATCGAAATCCCCATTTTTCTGGAATTCATGATGTATTGGGCAACTTTGCCTTCATTGCCTCTCACACTGGTAAGAAGTGCCGCCATGAATTCCCCTGGATAATACTTTTTCAGCCATGCAGTCTGATATGCGATTACCGCATAAGCCGCTGCGTGGGATTTATTGAAGGCATAGTTTGCAAAGTCGATCATCTGGTCGTAGATCCGGTTTGCCTGCTCTGCGCTGACACCTCTCTTTAAAGCGCCATCCACGATGGTGTTTCCCTCGCTGTCTTTTTCCCCATGGATGAAAACTTTCCTTTCGGCTTCCATGACCTTCATCTTTTTCTTGGACATGGCTCTTCTTACCAGGTCGCTCCTGCCCATGGAGTATCCTGCCACATCTCGGACGATTTGCATGACCTGCTCCTGATAAACCATACAGCCGTATGTCACGTCAAGGATGGGGGTCAGGATCTTATGAATATAGGAAATATTTCCCGGATTTTTTTTGTTCTTGATATAGGTAGGAATCTGGTCCATGGGACCTGGCCGGTACAGGGAAATCCCTGCGATGATGTCTTCAAAGGAGTCCGGCTTAAGATTGACCATGAATTTTTGCATCCCGGCGCTCTCCAGCTGGAATAATCCCAGGGTGTCTCCGCTTGCAATCAGGCTGTATACCCCTTTATCCTGAAAACCCAGGTTGTCAATGTCAATTTGGAGGCCTGTACTTCTTTTTATGTTCTCCAGGGTGTCCCTGATCACTGTCAGGGTCCTTAAACCAAGGAAATCCATTTTCAGAAGTCCCAGTTCTTCCAGAAGCGTCATGGTGTACTGGGTGGTGATACTCTCCCCGTTTTTATACAGGGGCACATGCTCCACAACCGGTTTGTTGGAAATCACCACTCCCGCTGCATGGGTCGAGGCATGTCTTGAAAGTCCTTCCACAGATTTTGACATCTCTATGAGCTCCTGGATTTCCAGATCCTCATCACACATCGCCCTTAATTGGCTGTTGCTCTTCAGTGCTTTGTCGATGTTCATCCCGATTTCCATGGGAATCTGTTTGGCTACTTTATCAACTTTTCCGTAGGGGATGTTCATTGCCCTGCCCACGTCCCTGATGGCAGCTCTGGCAGCCATGGTTCCAAAGGTTATGATCTGCGCCACATGGTCGTACCCGTATTTTTCGATGACGTAATCAATGACTCTCTGCCTGTTTTCATAACAAAAATCGATATCGATATCCGGCATGGAGATCCGGTCAGGGTTGAGGAATCTTTCAAAAATAAGATTGTATTCAATAGGATCTATGGTGGTGATATCCAGGCAATAGGATACCAGACTTCCGGCTGCGCTTCCACGTCCTGGTCCTACCATGATGCCGCTGTCTTTGGCATATTTTATGAAATCCCATACGATGAGGAAATAGTCATTATAACCCATACTGTTGATGACACCCAGTTCGTATTGGATCCTGGTTTCAAGCTCAGGTGTTACTTCCTTGAACTTTTTGTTCAGACCCTTGTAGCAAAGCTCCTTCAGATATTTCTCCGGATCGATTCCTTCTTCCAAAGGAAATTTAGGGAGATGGATTTCATTGAAATTGAATTCCAGCTGACATTTGTCTGCGATCACTCCTGTGTTTGTTATGGCCTCAGGATAATCCTTGAAAATAACTGCCATCTCTTCCTCGCTTTTAAGGTAGAATTCATCGTTCGGAAACCGCATTCTCTTTTCATCGTCGGCATTGGTGGCCGTTTGGATACATAAAAGGATGTCATGACTCTTTGCATGCTCTTTACGTATATAATGGACATCATTGGTCGCCACAAGGGGTATCTGGAATTCTTTGGAGATAGCAAGGAGTTCCCGGTTGGCCTTTTCCTGCTCTGGAAGGTTGTGGTCCTGCACCTCAAGATAAAAATCCTCCCCGAAAATATCCTTGTACTCTGAAACCAGCGCTCTTGCTCCCTCCAGATCATTATTCAGTATTGCCCTGGGGATCTCCCCTGCAATACAGGCACTCAGGCAAATGACTCCCTGGCTGTGAGCTCGTAAAAATTTCCGGTCCACTCTGGGTTTGTAGTAAAACCCTTCGGTAAAACCGGCGGATACGATTTTCATCAGATTCTTATAGCCTGTCTGGTTTTTTGCCAGAAGGATCAGATGGGATGGACTGGTATCAGCTTTAGCTTCCCTGCTGGTCATATCCCGGGGCGCTACATACACTTCACAGCCGATGATGGGTTTTATGCCGGCAGCTTTGCATTCCTTGTAAAAATCGATGGCGCCGAACATGACCCCGTGGTCTGTTACCGCCACACTATCCATGCCAAGCTCTTTTACTCGGGATACCAGCTCCTTGATTCTGCAAAAGCCATCCAGTAAACTGAACTCTGTATGTAAATGAAGATGTGTAAATCTTCTCATAATTAATCCTTCTTTCAAAATACCCTTCGTATGCCGTTATCCCGTCAAATTTGCTTATGGCACTTACATCTTCATAGGTTATTATAAAGGCACAGGGCCCGTGTGTCAATCTTTGTCCCGCTAGGACGTTTTCGTTCCACGTATTTATTTTCCTATAAATTTTCTGCAAATTCCGAAATTTTCTTGAGTCTGTGATTTACACCAGATTTACCCATGGGTGGATTTAACATTTCTCCCAATTCCTTTAAGGACGCCTCCTGAAAATTCATTCTCAGCTCGGCAATTTCTCTGAGGCCGGGGGAAAGCCGGTGAAGCCCCACCGTATTCTTTATTTTTTCGATGCTTTCCAGATGCTTATAAGCCGCTTCCACAGTCTTGGTAAGATTTGCCATCTCACAATTTACGATCCTGTTTACATTATTTCGCATATCCTTCATGATCCTTATATTCTCGATAGCCAGAAGTGCGCTGTGAGCGCCGATGATGCTCAGGAGTGTTACAATCTGTTCAGACTCCTTCAGGTAAAGGATATAGCTGTTTTTTCTTATGATGACTTTCACCAAAAGATCAAAGGTATTGATCAGATTTTTAAGTTCCTCGGCATAAAGTTCATTAGAAGTGGTAAATTCCATATGGTAAGCTTTTTCAGGATCCGATATGGAACCTCCACCCAGGAAAGCTCCCCGGATATACGCCTTCTTCAGCTCCCTTTGTTTAGAGAACCTCTGGGGCACATGGTAATTCAGGTTGATATATCCGCCCTCCAGATTGATGATCTCCAGATCCTTCAGGATCGTCATGGAATCTTCCGGGGAAGACGCTTTTACAAAATAGATATTCCGGTTTTTAAACTGCTTGTTTTTCGTGGTGTGCACTTCGACATCCACGTCGTATACGCTCTTGACCAGCTTGAACACATGCCTGGCAATGGCGGCATTTTCAGTCTTAACCTGAAAGCTCATCCTGCTCCGGCCTTCAAAGCTTATGCTGCCGCACATGTGTATCAGCCCTGAAAGCTCTGCCCTGGACATATCTTTATTGGCATGTTCCATTCTGCACAGGTCACTTTTCGTTTTAGATGAAAAACTCATGTTATCTTCTCCAGTATCTCTTCGGATATTTTTTCAGCATCATGCCGGATATAATCATTGACAACCTCAACATAATCTCCAATGATGAACTTATACTCTCTGCCTTTAAATTTACTGATGTTGAACCGGACGTGTTCCGATCCGCCGGTTTTATACTTATCGATGGATTCCTCCACCGCTTTCCCCTGATTGATAACGATATAGTCAAAAATCCTTTTTGAAGGGTTTGTCAGGTGTCCTTCGATGGCTTCAATATGGTCCCAGATGTCATAACCTTCCGTTTCTCCAGGCTGAGTCATGATATTGGAAATATAAAATCTTTTTGCTTTTGTATTTTGGAGGGCCTCTTCAATACCATGGACAAGAAGATCAGGAATGATGCTGGTATAAAGACTCCCTGGTCCGATAATGACTGCCTGAGCATTTAAAATGGCCTCTATGGCTTCCGGCAAAGGCTTTACATTTTTGGGGTTGATCTCAACCGCCTTGATTTTTGTCCCCCGCTGTATGGCTACCGCGGGAATATGGGATTCACCATCAATGACCTGCCCGTCCTGTAAAACCGCGCTCAAGGTGATACTTTCAAGGGTCACCGGAAGGACCCTGCCTTTAATAGCCATAACATCACTCACATTTTTTATCGCTTCCATAAAATTTCCGTTTATGGAATTCATAGCGGCAATAAAAAGATTTCCAAAGCTTTGACCTTTAAGGATGCCTTCTTCGAATCGGTAGTTTAAAAGCTGCTGCATGATGGACTCATCGTCAGCAAGGGCAAGGATGCAGCTTCTGATATCCCCGGGGGGCAGCATGCCCAAGTCTTCCCGGAGCACCCCTGATCCGCCGCCATCATCGGCGACCGTCACGATAGCCGTGATATTGTCTGTAAATTTCTTCAAGCCTCTTAAGATCACCGAACTTCCTGTGCCTCCGCCGATCACTACCACGCGTTTTCTGTATTTGTTCTTCATTGCGCTCATCCTAATGGGCTCCTGTATTCTTATGTATATCCCTATGGTCAATGACTGACCAGTTTCCTTCTTTCTGAAGGAGCTCATGGATCACATTGGCTATGGTCACCGACCGATGCTGTCCTCCCGTGCAGCCAATGGCTACAATGAGCTGTGACTTGCCTTCTTCTATATAATATGGAATCAGAAATCTCAGCATATCCATCAGCTTTTCAATAAACTCATGGGATTGCTTGTACCCAAGGACATACTCCTGCACCTCTTTATGGTTTCCGTTAAAAGGTCTCAGTTTTTCATCGTAATAAGGATTCGGAAGGAACCTGACATCAAACACCAGATCCGCATCCAGTGGTATCCCATGCTTGAATCCAAAAGATACGATATTGATCAGTATTCCAGTGGATTCCATATTGTTCAGATAAATCTTGGACAGCTCCTCCTTGAGCTCTTTTACGCTTAAATGAGAAGTATCAATTATATTATCGGCCATTTCCTTGATAGAGTGAAGTTTGTCCTTTTCCTTATTCAGAGCCACTGAGGTCCGGGAATCGGCACCCATAGGATGCTTTCTTCTGCTTTCCTTATACCGTTTGATCAGCACTTCATCGCTGGCATCAAGAAAAAGAACCTCAAACTTGAATTTTCTTGCTCTCATTTCTTTCAGAACATCTTCCAGGTCGTTGAAAAACACTCCGCCTCTGATATCAACCCCAAGGGCTACTTTTTCAATATTTGTGTCCGATCTGCTGCAAAGCTCCGCAAAGGTGGGGATCAATTTGGGCGGAAGGTTATCCACACAGAAATATCCCCAGTCTTCAAAGGCTCTGAGAGTATGACTTTTTCCGGCTCCTGAAAGTCCGGTTATTATAACGAATCTCATTTTAATCATCCTCTCCATTTTCAATTCTTTCGTAACTCAATCCTGCTTCTTCAGCAATTTTGATTCCCTCTTCCAGTCTTCCGATATGACTGGCGTGATGGGCATCACTATTGATGGAAAACCGCACCTCATATTTCATCGCTTTGAGCAGATCTTCCTCGTTCAGATGCTTATGATGGGCGTTGATCTCCAGCAACACCTTCTTCTCAGCCGCTTTTCTGGCAATTTTATCGATATCAATGGGAACCTTCGCTCCGGGGTGAGTGATCATATTGATTTTGTATCTGTCCATGGCCAACAGCAGCGCCCTGGTATTTACCTCACGTGCCTTGTTTTTAAAAGCCGGTATCAGTTTGGCCAGGAGATTGAGCAGGTAAAAGCTAAAAAAATCGTGAATGGAATCCACTCGCACGCCATAGTGATACCCACAATTGATGATATCCAGATTTTTTTCCTGATCAGGCGTCACATCCAGGGTGCCTTTCATCCCAGTGATGTTTGCTTCCACCCCAAGAAGGATCTTAATCTGGGGATATTTTATTTTCAGCTGATCCACTTCCTGGCGCATTTTTACCCAGTCTTCTTTTTTGACGCCATAGGTGATGTGCCCCAGACCATGTTCTGTTATGGCTATTTTTTTAAGTCCCAGGGAAAGAGCGCTTAAAACATTCTCCTCAATGGTGCTTTTTCCGTGGCTGTAAAGGGTATGGGTGTGCAGATCCGAATTTATTTTCATGGTTTCCTCCAATTTTATACAAAGCCAGGCTCACCTGACAATTCCTCGTATATTTATTATAATACATATACCCTTCCCGTAAAAGCTCAATAACATAAGCTGACGTGGGATCAAATCTGTAAAATGCTTCTTGATTGTTCCAGGTAAAGTTTGTATAATGTAGATGGACTTCAGAAACGGAGTTTTTTTTTTAGGAAATGAAAAGTTTTTCACTCGGAGGAAATTTATGATAACGAATTATATATATGATACCCTGGCAAGTCTTCTAGGTCCTGACTCAGTTTTCACCCATGTTCCCATGGCGGAGCACACTTCATTTAAAACCGGCGGACATGCCGACACCCTTGTACTTCCCCATTCTGAAAAGGATGTTCAGGCCATCACCGAGCTGTGCGCAAAGAACAGCATCCCTTATTACATCATGGGAAGAGGAAGCAACCTCCTGGTCAGGGATAAAGGCTACCGGGGTGTGATCATCAAAATGTCGGAGAATTACAGCACCTGCAAAGTCATTGGAAATACCCTGGTAAGCGAGAGCGGCATTTCCCTTTACAAGCTCTCCCTGATTGCTTTGGAAAACAGCCTGGGGGGGTTTGAATTTGCTTCGGGGATTCCCGGAACACTTGGGGGCGCAGTTGCCATGAACGCAGGTGCCTACGACGGTGAGATGAAGGATGTGCTTTTCAGCGCCACTGTTTTAGACAAGTCCGGCAAAATCTACGAGCTCACCAATGAAGAGCTTCAACTGGGTTACCGGACCAGTATTGTCCATACGGACGGGCTTGTTGTGCTCACTGCAAAAATTAGCCTGTTTCCAAAGGATTATCTGGTTATCAAAAGCAGGATGGACGAGCTGGACGAGCGAAGGTCTTCCAGGCAGCCTCTGGAACTTCCCAGCGCAGGTTCCACCTTTAAAAGGCCGGCAGGACATTTTGCAGGCAAACTCATTGAAGACAGCGGCCTCAAAGGATATTCCCTTGGAGGCGCCCAGGTTTCCGAAAAACACTGCGGTTTCGTGGTAAACAAGAACAACGCCACCGCTTCCGATATCATTAGCCTGATCGAACATGTTAAAAAAACCGTGAAAGAAAAATTCGGCGTGGATCTGGAGCCGGAAGTCAAGATCATCGGAGAAGAGTAAGCCAATTTACAATGTGCATTTTACGATGTATTGTACATTGTTAGTGCAGCTGGCTGTATGCCAGAACGGCAAAACTTACATTTTTCGCGCCAGCCTCCTTCAGGGCTTTCGCACAGACATTGATGGTGGAGCCTGTGGTAAAAACATCATCCACCAGGAGAACTTTCCGGTCTTTCACTTTCTCCCTGGCGGAGATTTCGAAAGCCCCCAAAAGATTAAATAGTCTTTCATCCCTGCCCAGATCTCTCTGGTGCAGGGTTTCTTTCGTTTTAGAGAGGATTTCCCTTTCCAGGGAAGGCTTTATTGAGAAACCTCTCTTCTCCATAACAATAAGCATCCCCTCAGCCAGCTTTTCGCTCTGGTTGTACCCCCGTTCCTGGAGACTTTTTTCGTGAAGGGGTACCGGGATGATCATGTCCGCCTCCTGAAGAAGCCACGATTTGGGAGAATTTAAAAGCTGTTCACCCAGTAGCGTCCCCATATAAACGGCGAACTCGGGCTCCCTGGAAAATTTCAGCTCATGAATGATGTTTTTGACATTCCCCTCATAAGCATAGGCTGAGAACCCGTCGTCTGTTTCCCTGACGGCCCTCACATAGTGATCACCTTTAATGCTTTCAAGGGCTGACACACATTTCGAGCATAAAAACGCTTCCGTAAAAAACAGCACACGCTTGCAGATGGGACAGCTTCCGTTTGGGATAAACAAGGTATCCAGAAAACTGTCGATCATTTGTTTTGTTATCCTCTTAGCTTCCATTAAAAGAACTCTCCAGGATGTTGTTGACGATCCTGCCTTTCAAGCCTGTTTTTCTTTTTTCGGTGTTGATGTTGTCGATCATATATTGCAGATAGTATCGGTGTCCTACCAGGATAACCATTTCCCTGCCTCTGGTGATGGCCGTATACAGGAGGTTCCGGTTCAGAAGCATCCCCGGTCCCTTGAATATGGGCATGACCACGACGGGGAACTCGCTTCCCTGACTTTTATGGACCGTAATGGCGTAGGAAAGGATCAGTTCATCCATCTGTTCAAAGTCGTAAATCACCAGCCGGTCATCGTCAAAGAGCACCGTCACCTTTTTATCGTTTTGGTTGATTTTCCTGACGATTCCGATATCGCCGTTGAACACGCCTTCCCCTTCCGTATTCGTCACGATGTCAGTCCACTGGATGTTGTAGTTGTTTCTGATCTGCATGACCTTGTCCCCTTCCCGGAAGAGGGTGGACATAAAGGTTCTCTCTTCCTTCCCTATTGAGGGAGGATTCAGATTCAGCTGGAGCATTTTATTCAGTTCATTGACCCCGGTCATCCCCTTCTTTACTGGGGAAATAATCTGGATATGTTCAAAAAAGTCGTAGCCATTATATTTTTTAAGCCGGTGGGTGCAGATTTCTAGAATCTGTTCCCTGATCTTTTCTCCAGTCCCGCAACTGACGAAAAAGAAATCTTTGTTCTTCTGATTAAGAAGAGGCATTTCACCGCTGTTAATTTTGTGGGCATTGACGACGATCATGCTCTCCTGGGCCTGGCGGAAGATCTTTGTCAATCGGACGACCTCAAGGGATTCGCTTTCGATGAGATCTTTCAGCACATTCCCGGGACCTACTGAGGGCAGCTGGTTGATATCCCCAACCAGGATCAGCCTTGTTCCCAGGGATACCGCTTTCAGAAGATGGTTCATAAGAAGGATGTCGATCATTGAGGCCTCATCCACAATGATCAAGTCGTACTCCAGGGGGTTGTTTTCGTCCCTGTCAAAGGTCTGCTCCTCTTCATTTTCCGAATAACCAAATTCCAGCAGTCGGTGGATCGTCTGGGCGGCAAAGCCTGTTGCCTCTGTCATTCTTTTGGCAGCCCTGCCAGTGGGTGCGGCAAGAGCGATCTCATAATCCAGCCCCTTGAAAATTTCCAATATGCAGTTGATGATCGTGGTCTTTCCCGTACCTGGCCCACCGGTGATGATGACAGCGCCATTGTCTATAGTCGACTTGACCGCATTTTTTTGTGCTTCATCAAGCTGGATATTGTGATCTTTTTCAAAACCCTGGATGATTCCATCTGCGTTGATGATCTGATCCTGATAATTATATCCGGAAATCTCCACGATCATATTGGCTACATTCTCTTCTGCAGTGTAAAGGGGTATGGTGTAGTACACCCTCACGTTGTCCACCAGCTGAAGTTTTATTTCCCCCTGGAGAACAAGCTCCTGAAGATGATACTCTGCCAGTTCACTGTCGATGTTCAGGATCAGTGCCGATTTATCAATAAGCTCCTGCTCTTCCATATACATATTGCCTTCGTTGTAGCAGCTTTGCAGCATATGTTTGATACCTGCCATGATCCTGAAGGGGGAATATTCCTCCATGCCAATGGACATGGCGATCTCATCCGCGATCTTAAAGCCAATTCCGGGAACATCATGGATCATTCTGTAGGGATTTTCTTTAATGACAGATACCGTGTTTTCCTTATAGACCTTATAAACCTTCATGGCCAGATAGGAGGATATACCGTACTCCCCCAAAAACATGATGATATCCATGACCTCCCGATGTTCATTGAAGGATTCTGAAATCATTTCAGCGGTTTTTGCACCGATCCCGGAGATTTCCCTGAGTCTGTCCGGATTATACCGGATGATATCCAGGACATCCTCACCAAAACGTTCAACCATCAGCCTGGCTTTTTTCTCACCGATGCCTGTAATAAGCCCTGAGGCAAGGTATTTTTCAATGCCTTTCAAGGTTTCCGGCATGTTGACCTCAAAGCTGTGGCTTTTAAATTGGGTCCCAAAGGAAGCGTGTTCTGTCCAGGTGCCCTTAACAGAGATATATTCTCCCTTATTCAAGGCAGGAAAATTTCCAGTAACCGTCACAAGGCTTCCGTTCACCTCCAGGTCCATTACCGTAAAGTTGTTGTATTCATTATAATAGATGATATTTTCCACATATCCTGTTAGTTTTTCCATGAACTCTCCAAAAAAATATTTAATAATTCATTATAACACGAGAACAACATCTTCGAAGCGTTATTCTCGCGTGATAGTAAAGTTTGGATCTCAGCGAGCTAGTCGGACTTTCCTGTCACATAAGAAAAGACCCGATACATATTTCAGCACCGGATCCTTGTTTTTTATGGGTCACCTAACCATCTGATTCTATTTTAACTCCATCTCTGCCAGTTCAGCCATGTCTACATCTGCGTCATAGTCCACATTTTCGAATTCAAAGCCGTTAATTTTGAGGAAGTCGACGATAAATCCTTTGATGTCGGTGATTTCCCTGACATTCTCCTGATTGACTTCCTTCAAAAGCTTCTCCACCTGAACCTGAACATCCGCTTCCATCTCCAGATTATCTGGTCTCAGTCTGCCATCGGCATCAACGATCCTTTTGTTTCCGTAGAGCATATCCCTGAAGAATCTGTATTTCTGTTCAACTTCGGTTTCATGGGTTTTCTTTTCCTTCATTACCTTGTAAAGGATGGCTCCGTAAACCGGGAAGATGGGAATATAAATGCTCGCTTTCGTTACGATTGCCTTGCTGGATGAGATCAAGGCTTCACCACCCAGTTCTTCTTTTATCTCTTTGTTCAGTATTGCTGCCGTTTGCTCCAGGTGTTTTTTCGCCTGTCCGATGGTGCCATCCTTATAAATAGGATAAGTGGCAGGAGATCCCAGGTAGGTATAGGCTACCGTCTTGAAGCCTTCAGCCAGAAGATCGGCTTCCTTCAGCATGTCTACCCACATCTGCCAGTCTTCACCGCCCATGACCTTGATGGTGCTGGCGATCTCTTCCTCAGTGGCTACCTCCATCACTTCTTCCTTGATGGTGATATTATTGATGTCGATGGAATATCCTCTGACTTCCTGCCCGATGCTTTTCAGAACCGAGTTGTAGGTTACTCCATTTCTTGGATCGGTTCGTCTGTTTGATGCCAGGGAGTAGACCAGAAGATCGATCTTTCCGTATTCTTTTCGGATGTAATCCAGCACATGTTCCTTCATTTCAAAAGAGAAAGCGTCTCCCACAAAATCCTTGAAGTCCAGCCCGGCTTCCTGGGCATATTGCTGAAAGAAGATGTTGTTCCACCAGCCGGCGGTTCCTGTTTTAGAGGAGCCCTTTGCCGGCACTTCAAAAGAGACATTAACAGTTCTTGTGCCGCATCCGAATGCCAGAGCTATCCTGCTGGCCAGGCCGTAACCCGAAGATCCTCCTATTATAAGCGCTTTTTCAGGTCCTTTAAAAGTTCCCGCTTCCTTTACATATTCAATCTGCCTGCTAACATTTTCCCTGCAGCCGATGGGATGCACCCTTATGCAGATGTTATTTTTTATGACAGGTTTTATTATCATTCATGTTCCTCCTAGAAATCTTTTTTAGTTGACTTTTATTATTATTTGTATTATATTTCAAATATACTTTGATTGTCAAAGAATTTGATTTTCAAAACAAGATGGAATTAAATGGGAGGTCCTATTTTGAACGTTAACGAAATTATAATACTTATTGACCGATTAGAAAAGAGTGAAATCTCGGAATTTTACGTAAAAGACGATAAATTCGAGCTAAATATAATAAAAACAAAGCCTGCTGAGCCTGTACAGACCATAATCAGGGAATCAGCACACCATGAAAGCATGGCTCCTGTAAGCCAGCATGCTCCAGTACCTGCCGTACAGCCTCAGCCAGTTGTGGCTGCTCCTGTACCAGCTGTCAATCCCAATGACTTCACCGTGAAATCTCCATTAGTTGGCATCTACTATTCATCCCCATCCCCTGACAAACCTGTCTATAAAAATATCGGCGACACCGTGAAGGAAGGCGAAGTTATCTGCATCCTTGAAGCCATGAAGATATTTAATGAAGTAAAAAGTCCTTGCAGCGGGATCGTAAAAGAGATCCTTGTGACGAATCAGGACATCGTCGAATATGACCAGCCATTAATGATCATAGAAAGGACCAACTGATATGCCTCGAATCAACAGGATCCTGATAGCAAACCGTGGTGAGATCGCAGTAAGGATCATCCGAGCCTGCAAAGAAATGAATATAGAGACGGTCGCAATTTTCTCCACGGCGGACAGAGAAAGCCTCCATGTGGAGCTTGCGGATTATGCCATCTGCGTCGGCAGCGGTTCTCCAAAGGACAGCTACTTAAACCTTGGGAGGATCATGAGCACTGCCGTTACCCTTGGGGTAGACGCCATACATCCCGGTTACGGTTTTCTTTCTGAAAACAGCCGGTTCGCCAAAATGTGCGAAGAATGTAAAATTATTTTCATCGGACCAGACTCCGATGCCATCTTAAATATGGGAAACAAGTCCATTGCCAGGGCGCTTATGAAAGAAAGCGGTGTCCCGGTCATTCCCGGCTCTGACGGTCTCATCCATGACATGGATGAAGCCTTTGCCATCGTGGACAAAATCGGATATCCAGTGATCATCAAAGCTTCAATGGGCGGCGGCGGCAAGGGGATGCGGATCGTATCCACCCCTGAAGAGCTTGAGCGCTTCATCACCCAGGCAAAAAACGAAGCACAGAATGCTTTTGGAGATTCTTCCATATATATCGAAAAATATATTACCGAATCCCGGCATGTTGAATTTCAGATTCTCGCCGACCAGTTCGGCAATACCGTACACCTGTTTGACAGAGAGTGCTCCATTCAGCGAAACAATCAGAAAATGATCGAAGAGGCTCCCTCCTCCTGCGTCAGCGAGGAGATGAGAGAGCAGATGGGCAAAAGCGCGATCCTTGCTGCGAAAGCCATCAACTACTTCAGCGCAGGCACCGTTGAGTTTCTGGTCGATAATGATAACAACTACTATTTTATCGAAATGAACACCCGAATTCAGGTGGAGCATCCCACAACGGAAATGGTGACCGGTATTGACCTGATCAAGGAACAGATCAAAGTTGCCCGAGGGGACAAGCTGACCTTTACCCAGGATGATGTAAAAATCAGAGGCCACGCCATCGAATGCAGGATAAACGCAGAGGATCCTGCAAATAATTTCGCCCCATGTGCTGGAACCATTACAAAGCTCCATCTTCCTGGGGGTAACGGCATCAGGATAGATACCCATATTTATCAAAACTACACCATACCTGTCTTTTATGACTCCATGCTTTGTAAGATCATCTGCTGGGGAAACGACAGGGATGAAGCCATCGGCAGAATGAATACCGCTCTCAACGAACTTGTGATTGAAGGTATTAAGACAAACACCACCCTGCAAAAGAGGATCATATCACACCCTGACTTTAGAAAAGGGCATATCAGCACAAGCTTTGTAAATAAAATACTCGGATAGGTTTTGATATTATGTTTAAAATATTTGGTAAAAGAAAAGGCTTAAGTGCCAGCGAATTCATTCAGAAAGCAGTTCCAGACAAAATGTATACAAAATGCGAAAGTTGCCTGGAACTGATCTACTACGAAGATTTGAATAAAAACAGACAGGTGTGCC
>JAAXUP010000188.1 GCA_013335935.1 Eubacteriaceae bacterium
CCAGCACGTGCCTGTCAATGGCTTCGAATGCCATGTTTACCTTTCCCTGATCCATTTTAGACCATGCGAAATTCTTTTCAACTGAAGCCCAGTCAAAATTGCTTCTGATTTCATCATAATCCGCTAGGTTATGATCCCCTTTAATAACTTTCAAAGCCTCAGTCTTCACTTCAAATTACCCCCCGCATGTTTTTAATGATTATATTACCATATAATGTAACCGTTATCAATAAATTTATATCTTTGATATTGTTTGTTTTATAACTTACAATCCTTTGTTCGAACTTATATAATATAATACAAGAAGAGCGTCGAAGGCGCTTTATGAGAATAGCAGGGAGCCCATATGAAACATATAAAGACCTATTTCAGTCAAACAATCGGAACAAAATCCGGAGACATCGTCATTGAAGGACCTGTTCCCAGTGAAATTCTTAAAAAACTTAAATTTCATAGTGGCCTTGATGCCTTCAGGGAACCTGAGGAACAATTCGAAGCACTTTTAGAAATCGCCGAGCTTGAGGAGGGCAGGATCATCATTGCCCGAAAAGATGATCTGATCGTAGGATATGCAACCTTCCTGTATCCCGATCCCCAGGAGAGATGGTCTGAAGAAGAAATGGACGATCTTCTTGAGCTGGGTGCCATCGAAATCGCCCCAGAATTTCGAAATATTGCAATCAGCAAGAATATTCTCGTGGTGTCCATGATGGATCCATATATGGAAAATTATATTGTCATTACGACTGAGTACTATTGGCACTGGGATCTGAAAACCTCAGGGCTTGATATCTGGGAATACCGAAAAGTAATGGAAAAAACCATGTCCGCTGGCGGGCTTCAATGGTATGCGACAGATGACCCTGAAATAACATCTCATCCTGCAAACTGCCTGATGGCGAAAATTGGGAAGAATGTCCCCCTCAGTTCAATTGATAAATTCGACAAACTACGATTCAAATACAGATTCATGTATTAATATATTCAGGAGGTCCAAAATGTTTGTAGAAAATGTTATGAATACCGATTTGATCACTTTAAAAATGGATTCATCCATTGCGGATGCAGTGGTTTTAATGAATAAAAACCGGATAAGGCACTTGCCTGTAATCGATGACAACAAAAAACTGGTTGGTATCATCTCTGACCGTGATATCCGGGATGCCAGTCCTTCCATCTTGAATATTGGAGACAAAAGCTATCTTCATCAGCCAGTATCGGATATCATGACACGGAATGTCATTACCGGCAGTCCGCTGGATTTTATTGAGGATGTGGCATCATCCTTTTACGAATATAAGATCAGCTGCCTGCCAATAACCAAAAATGACATTCTGATAGGAATTGTGACGGAAACCGATCTGTTCAGAACGTTCATAGAACTCACTGGTGCTCACCAGCCGGGATCAAGGATTGAAATAAGGATCAGCAACCAGCCTGGGGGCTTATCTGCAGTGAGCGCGATCATTGCTCAGCATAATATCAATATTATCAGTGTTTTTGTATATCCTGATAAGGACCAGGACTACCGGATTCTGGTGATTCGGCTGCAGGTCATGAATCCGACATCCGCCGTCAAGGATTTGATTTCTAAAGGATATGACGTGTTATGGCCAAAAATCTGATTAACGAGAATATATTCATTTATAGCGATGAATTTCATAAGTACAAACTCTCCGAGGATCATCCTTTTGATCCCCTGAGGATCAAGCTGACCTGTCAATTACTGAAAGCCGCGGGCTGTCTTGGTCCGGATCAGCTGGTTGATCCGGCACCTGCCTCGAAGGAGGAAATCCTACTGGCCCACGGAAAGGATTATGTGGATTTTGTAGTGGAAACAACGATAGATGCTTTCACAAAGAGCCAGGCAGAGGCTGCGCATTTTGGACTGGGAACCAGTGACACCCCCATATTTAAAGACATGCATTATTCTGCGTCACTCATCGCCGGAGGGACCCTGACAGGACTCAGGCACGTTCTGCGGGGAAATGGAAGGCATGCCTTAAATCTGTCTGGCGGACATCACCATGCTTCCTCGGGAAAGGCTTCCGGATTTTGCATCTATAACGATATCAATATTGTAATCGCATATATCCGGAAAAATTCAGATCTCAAAGTGCTGTATGTGGATACGGATGCTCATCATGGTGATGGCGTGCAATGGCATTTTTATGACGATCCCAATGTATGCAAGCTATCTATCCATGAGACGGGAAGGTATCTTTTCCCAGGCTCAGGCAGTGTAAGAGAAAGAGGCTCAGGCAAAGGCTACGGTTTCACCTTCAATGTACCCCTTGATGCTTATACGGAAGATGAATCCTTTAAATTTGTTTTTGAAAACTCCCTTTCTGTAGTGGCTGATTTTTTTAAACCAGACATCATCATTTCCCAGCATGGTGCAGATGGTCATTTCCAGGATCATATGTCACACCTTTCCCTGTCCCTGGAATCCTACCGGTATATCCCTAAACTCATCCATAAAATTTCCCATGAGTATTGCGACGGCCGATGGCTCGCATTGGGTGGAGGGGGCTATAATATTTTTGATGTGGTACCCAGGGTATGGTCTCTTGTCTGGCTGGAGATGAATGGAATAAGTAAAATAGCCTGCGGCAATTTACCTCAGGATTATTTGGACTTCCTGATCATGGATTACGGAAAGAAGATATCAAATACCTGGGAGGACGATATGTCTTCCTATCTTATGATCCCCAGGCGGGAGGAAATTTCTGATAAAAATAAAAAAAGCCTGATCGATTCCATGTTCGCCATCGATCAAGGCCGAATCG
>JAAXUP010000094.1:0-821 GCA_013335935.1 Eubacteriaceae bacterium
TGACTTTCCTAACCTAAAAGTAGCTGCAATCCATGAGGCCCACAAATCACTTGCTTCAACACTACAATTTATTGGCAGGTTTGCACGTACTAATACATCTAATATAGGTAGTGCTAAATTTATTGCTATGAATGATGAAAGTCTTCTTGTTGAAAATTACCGTCTTTTTTCAAGCGATTCAATATGGCAAGATATAATTCTTGATATGAGTGAACGGAAGATATATAAAGACGAGGCAAATAAGAATGCAATAAAGGAATTTATTAGACAAGATGATTTACCTGACGCTATAGTTTCTTTACATAATGTACGCCCCAATTGCCATGCCAAAATTTATTCAGTTTCCAGCTTTAACTTAGATAACGAATTCCCAGACATCTGTGGCGTTGAAAATGAAATATATCGAGATCCTACAAATAATACAATTGTGGGGTTTGCTCAAAATAAGACAAATCCAATTTGGCTCGAAGGTAGTCATGTTAGTGACATTGAAAATTTACTCTTCATTATCCATTACCAAAAAACAACAGCTTTGCTTTTCATCTATTCACAAATTAAGAGCGAATTTTTTTATGATCAAATTGCACTTGCTTTCTCAGATGAACCGACTAAAATACCGCGAGATGAAATGAACCGTGTTCTTGGCAAAATGGAAAACTATGAATTCTATAATACTGGTATGCAGAATCGTTCTATCTGATTGAGGATCATCATCAAATGAGTCGCAACAACGATAACATCTTTTTTCTTTGTCATCTCCTCAATGATATTAGACGAAATAGTTTGAATTTTATCTTTTATATTATTGGAGGAATCATAGA
>JAAXUP010000094.1:831-7439 GCA_013335935.1 Eubacteriaceae bacterium
GAAAACTATGAATTCTATAATACTGGTATGCAGAATCGTTATTCTGAAGATGGAGAGTCTTACCGAATTTACTCTGGCTCGAATACTGCGGCTTCAATAGATGAAACAACTGGTAAGATGCGGTCAGCTGGCCATGCATTTTGTAAAGCTATGAAGAATGATACCCCAGTAACTATAGGGTATAGTAGTGGCTCGAAAATCTGGAGCAGCTCTTACTTAAAACTATCCGAATACGTGGCTTGGTGTGATGAATGTGGTGCAAAAATATCAGACAGTAAAATAGTAGTGAAAACCAACACAAATTACGATTTGTTACCACTTCCTCGTAAGCTGAAAAAATATCCTCCTCAGGTCTTTTTCTGTTTCTTTTCTGACAAAACGTACTCTTCAGCTCCGATAGTTTATTTGGGCGAGAGAAAAGAAACCGCATATATTTTGACAGATGTACTCATAAAAGTAACATCTGTCAATGATGATTCAGTAATGGTATCTGCGGAGGTTGGAGGAGTAGAAGAACTATTAACATGTGATATTGACGGAAAATATAAGTCGGAAAATGTTTTGATTTATGTACAAGATGGGAGGCAAATTTTGCCTCTTGTTGACTATCTCTCTTCACATCCCCTTCAATTCAAAACTACAAATGATGCCATAATTGTGGGTAACGAGATTTTTGAGGGGGACCCTAATTCGATAGCATATTCTGATAGGCATATTTACGGTGTCAATTGGATTGATCTCGGCACGAATGTAAGAAAAGAATATGGTGAAAAAACTAGCCGAGGAATACCTATCCAGGATACTTTGGAAGCCCTCTTAAAAAAGGACGAAACTTATAAGTATATTATTTATGACCATGGAACTGGTGAGGTTGCAGATTTTATTACGATTACAGAAAGTGAATCATCTATAAATGTCGAGTTTTTTCATGTAAAAGCTATGAAGGGAAAGCAGTTTAATAGCGATGTAAATGATATTTATGAAGTTCTTCAACAAGCCATCAAGTCAACAATCTGGTTGAAAACAAAAGCGGTGCTTTTACAAAAAATTGTTGATAGAAGAAAGGGTGGGAACTGCATTTTTCAACGTGGATCATTGGATGCTCTTAAAGCTTCCTTACGTAGTGACAACCAATTCAATGCGGTGATTTATGTTGTACAGCCTTCAATTAGTAAAAGTACCAGTATGCCTTCCAAATATCAGGAAGTAATTGCTGCTGCCAATTTTTACATAAACCATAGCGGGCGAGTAAAGGAACTAAGAATTTGGGGAAGCGTATAAAACACGCTATATTCAAATTAAATAAGCAAACAACTACAACCGTAGACAGATGAAGATTGACAGTTAAGGACTTGTTTGCTTATTTTATGGGGTTTCCTTTGTAGGATACTCATTTTTAATGTTCAAATCAAATTTGGGCGGGTTAGGGTATATCTCGTTTATTAACAATAACATAGCTTCATTCAATTCATATCGTACTATTTTCCCTTGGAAATCCAAGTCGCGCATATAATCAATCGCACTATCAAGATTCTCAAATAAGCGATCCTCTCTTTTGGGTTGCGTATAGTTACCATTCAGATCAGCTAGGCTGTTCGTGAAATTCGCAAATTCCTTGGCAGAGAAAAACTTGCTTAAAGCCTCTCTAGTATCCAGCCATAAAATAGAATCGCTATCAGGATTAGTCATTTTTCTGATAGCCTGTATCGATTCACCTTTTAAGCCCAAGTAAGCGCTTGCTTTCTCTAAGGAAAAGGACTCATGATCGGTTTCCCCAGTAAGATAACCAACATCCACTTTCAAAAAATCTGCGATCAGAACCATTGTGTCGTATTTTGGAAATCCAACTTCGCCATTCTTTATCTTGGCTCCTGTGTTCAACCACCGGCTAACATCTTTTTGACCATATGCAGTTCCATATTTAGCATTCATAGCTTCCGCAAATGATGCCTGGGTGTACTTTCCTGAATCCATACATTCTTTTAATCGAGTTTTCCAGCACATCGCTTTTTCTTTTAATAAGTCATTCATGGTATATAACACCTCCGATTACGATTTATTTTATAACTTCTGTAAGTCTTGTGCAACTTAAATTGGAATGCTATCATTTTAGTATAGAAGATAAGCTCAGAGGTAGAGTAGTAAATCGAGGAGGTGTCGATATGGATTCCCAATCCAGACAAAACCATTATTTAGCCGTTGAAGCAGGTGATTGCAAGAAAAAAAGCTTTATGGATAAAGCTAAAGAACATAAGAAAGAAATTGCTATTGGAGCAGCAGTCGTACTTTCCGTGGTGGCGGTTGTGCTAGTTGCTAAAAACAAGGCGTCTTTGATAGCTGCCTTCAAACCAACACATATGGGAGGTGTTCTGAGCAGCAGCCTTGATACTAGAAATAATGTGGTTCCAATAATATCAGAAGCACTCCCAACAAGTATTCCTGGTAATTCCCCAATCGGAATGACAAATGTCAGAGGTCATATACGTAACCTTCCAGATGGTTGGCGTCCTTCTTTAGATAAGGTGGAACTAGCAAAAGAATTGGGCATATCGTTGAATGGGAGTCAGACCCTGGTTGACGCATATTCAAAAGTAGCAGCCTAACAAATTTATGGCCTGCACACTAAAATTGCCGCAAGGTGGCTGAAGGAAGGGTATATGAAAAGAGATGAGGTTTTAGACGCACTTCGAGTAGGGGAATTTGACGGGATAAGTCATTCGTATGAGCCGTATAGTGGTTATGGGAAAAATAGTCATCACTTAGAAGTGAGTGTTTCAGGAGGAAGTATTGAAGTAACCAAAGTAACAACTGGCAAATTCTTTGATGGCAAGGAAAATGAACGATTTGAAGATAGGAATGCTGAGGTATTAAGTGATTTTGAAGCGGTTGAATTTATTGAAAGTCATCCATACTACTTCTCACAAAGAAGACCTGATTTGTTTTAAACTGAAATACGAAATCTAAATAGAATAAAAGCAGCTCGCACTGGTGCGGGCTGTTTTTATGTGGCAGGCTAAATTTTTACTTCTGTACCATCCTTAAAGATGAAATGGATATCCTCAGGGGGATTGATGATCGCGTGATCCACCATGCTGTGCCAGAGCATGGTGTCAAACTCGGTCAGAATCCCCTCGTGTCTTTTCAGTTCGGAGAGGAATGATTCGATGTTCTTCCGCCGGGTTGTATTTTCTTTAATCTGCCCGGTGACCGATTCCAGACTGGCTTTCGCAGCATCGAAGCGCTGGGTCAGACTTTCGTACTTTCTTTGGTATTCTGCCTGGTCGAGGGCGACATGGGCATTTTCATATATGATCTGCTGAATCATTTCAGCCACGATTTCCATTTCATTTTGCAATTCTGCTTGATGGGTCTCCAGTGCTAAGGTGTCATAAAGGGTAGATTTAATGAATTCGAAATTGGCGAGGATCTCATCTTTTTCTACCAGGAGCTGATTCAAGACCCACACAAGGGGACAGTTCACAACAAATGGCGATAATTAATCAAAAAAGGCTACTAGGACTGCTTTCTACCTTATTTTTCATGGAGAAATTGATTTTGACGCCAAGAAATTGGAAAGCTATATTGCTGATATTGAAGCACAGCATTAAAACAGAACATGACAAAAACACCGGGCAAGTAAAGCATTTACCGGTGGTAATGAATATTGAGGATTTTATTGGTCGCTACTGAATTCTTTCGAGAAACTCGGGGTAGAGCTCCCGGTAACGAGGCTGGTCCTTGATCGGCTGCAGACCTTTGGTAGAAAGCTTGGCCACCTGGGAAGCGGAGACGTTTAGGACAAAGCGTTCACTTCGGTATTCGAATTTCTCGGTTTTAACAAATTCATCGATCAGTTCATAGAACCTTTTTTGCTGAGTGACTCTGCTGCAACAGGAAACAAACTCGGCATATTTCAGCATGGCCTCTTTAGGATCGTTGGAATACTGAGACAAGATAAATTCAGGATCAGCTAGCAGATAGCCATTGGACGTTCATTATTCACTTTTTCATTTTCAGATATAGCCATACAACAAATCCTGAAAGCATGGAAAGAAAAACAGCTGCGATTATTTTAATATCGGAAATATGTTCCGGTACATAGCTTCCTGTATTAGTTATTACTACAGTGTCTGAATGAATATCCAGTTCTCCTCCATGTTCTGAGCAGGATCTGCGAAAAATTCCTGATATTCTTAACGTATCACCTTTGTTTTTATAGTTTCCATAGTAAGTTATTTTCTGAGCGTCATCTGTCTTCATCCAGATTCCGATTATATTGGTGCCGTCATTCACATTTACCCAACTATATTCTCCTCTCTCAAAGGATTCTCCGATTGCCTCTCCCTGTATAGTCACATTTTTACCGTCAAGGGATAATGCGTTTTCAATAAGATCATTTATTTTTGTGGTGTCACTGGCATATGCCTGGACTGAAAAGGGAATTATCAGCAATAATATTAATACAAAGGTTTTTATGATTTTACCCATAATTTTTTTATTCCTCCCATTGCATATCCAATTAATGTAAAGATAGAAAGAAACTCCAGCCTTCCCATATACATAGCAAGAATATAATATATTTTTAAAAACGCTGGCATGGTAGGCGCTGTAACTCCTATGCTAAGTCCGACATTTCCCGTTACTGAAGCTGACTCAAATGCCGAACTCGCCAGAGGATAACCGTAATATACACCAAGTAATGTTCCAGTGCTAAAAAGCACAATATAACATATGATAATTATGGAAGATGAACAAATTATCTCATCGCTCAAAATATTGTCTTTTATATGATGATATTTAAATACCCTCATATTTCTTTCAGAGGATAATATTTTTTTTACATCCCGAAGCAAACCTTTGAAGACAATTCCCACCCTTAACCCTTTAAAACCGCCTGCGGTGGAGCATGCGGAACCTCCGATAAGCATCACAATAATCATTATAAAAATGCCAAAATCACCCCACTCCAGTGCAAACTGTCTTGCATAGATACTGCCAAAACCAGTTGTAGTATGAGCAGATAAAACATTGTATATAATTCTCCTGAACGCAGAAACTGCATCCGGATATACGTTTAATTTTGAAAGCCCAAACAAGGCTAGTACACATGCCAAAAAAGAAGTGACAAGGAAGCTTTGTGTTTCTATATTTTTAATTAGCTCATTTCTGTTTCCTTTCCAGATGGCATAGTGCAGGCCGAAATTCAAGGAACCGAGAATGAAGATCACCAGGGTAACAGTTTCGTATGAAAGACTGTGATAGTACATAATATTATTTGACATAGGGGCAAATCCGCCTGTGCTCCAAGATGAAAAAAATATAAAAAGTGCATGAAAAAATGCGGATAAAGGCTTTAATCCAATCATGATTCCATCAATCCATAGTGCCAGTGTTCCAATAATTAAATAAACTAGACTGATTTTCCAGATGATCCTTGCGGTGCCCTTTACGTTAGGCACCAGCTCGATATCTTTTGCCTCGCCAACATAAAACTTATAGGCGCCTGATGTTCCTTTTGCCATGAAGCTAAGGGCGAGAACTACCATGCCCTGACCTCCAATAAATGTTAAGATATGTCTCCACATGTTTAAACCAACGGACAGATGATCTAAATCCTGTGTAAGTGAAAGGCCAGTTGTTGTAAATCCGCTCATTACATCAAAACAGGCATCCAGGTAAGAATTCGTGTGTCCGCTTAATAAATATGGAATGGCGCATAAGAATGTTAACAGGAGCCACGAAAGGGCTGCTGCCACAAAGCCATGCTTCCACTGGATATTCGCACTCCGCTGATGTGTGCGTTTTCCCAGTAGCACCATACTGCATCCAACTAACATTGTTATTGACATACTGGTTATAAAATCAAGCAAAGGTGACCACTCAGCTAAAAGCAGTGAGGTAAGTATAGGGATTAACATTAATGATGCCATGCCTAAAATAATATAACCCGTGTAATAAATGATAATTTCTATACTGCTTACTGCTTTATTTGTAATTTTCACAGGCTCACCTCACAATCGCTAAAGTTACTAAATAGAGAAAAACTATATATATTACCATACTAAGAAGTTCTGTAATGAGTCCGGACAGTTCACCTTTTATTTTTTGCATTATTGGGTCCTCCAATATAGAAATCCTTCATCAATGCTATTAAAACAGGATGGGTTGTTATAAACAGGACATTGTCATTTTCTAAAATTTCTGTATTTCCTCTGGGGAAAATAACCTTTTCTTCGCGCAATACAGAAGTAATGACGCACTCATCAGGCAGATCCAACTTGTGGATAGTACGATTACACCATTTATTCAGGGTACTAATAGACACTTCCACCAAAACCATTGCGCCTCGCTCAAAGATTTTAATAATTCGATAATCTTCTCTGTCAAGCTCATATTCTATCATATCGGCAATGACCTCTGTGCTGCATACGATTCGATCAATACCCAGGGCCTTGAACATTGAGATGTTTTTTGGATTGTTGACACGAGCTATTGTCTTCGGAACATTAAAGCTAACCTTCGCAATCTGACAGATCACCATGTTTTCCTCATCGCTGCCGGTAACAGCGGCAACAATTTCCGCACCCTCAATACCTGCGTCCTTAAGT
>JAAXUP010000095.1 GCA_013335935.1 Eubacteriaceae bacterium
AGTCAATTCCTTCTGCGCTCCAAAAATGAATATCATGACAATGGTAACTCCATAGGAAAACATAAGAAATTTTCTTCTGCTGATTTGAAACTTATCAACAATGGCTCCGGATGACAACGAGGCAATAATGCCGCCTATAGCAATCAACGAACCTACCGTGCCTATATTTGCCGCAAAGCCTAAACTTTTCGTATAACCAAATGCCCAGTTAAATAGTGCTAATTGAAACCACATAAGACCGAAGCCTGACATACTGACTAACAATACCCCTTTATTGGCAAATAACACTTTAAACCCTTTCAAGACATCTCCTAATGTTTGAGTGGATCCTGATGCTGGTTTATCCCCCTTGACAAATATAAAGATCAATAGTCCAACAGCAATGGAGAATATTGCAGCAAACTTAAAACCCGCTTCCCATCCATATGCGGATAGGATTCTGGGTCCAAAAAAGCTGGCGATAAAGTAACCCGCATTGGGTCCAGCAAGCAATACCCCAAAGGCCATACTTCTTTTTTCAGGTTCAAAGTAGTTCGTTACGACCCTTGCACAACAGGCGTAGATCGTTCCTGCTCCAAGACCAAGGACAATACGCAAAGCCATTGCCGTGGAAGCGGATGTTACGAAAGTCATCCCGTAGGTTGCCAAGCCCCCCGTGAGCAGACTGATACTCATCAGTGCTTTTACCCCAAATTTGTCGGACAAAATTCCTGCCGGTACTTGGGTAATGATATATCCTGTGAAGAATATTGAAAAAATCGTACCCGCTATTGCAGGATCGACCCCTAAAACCTCCATCATCGTCGACTGCATTGGGGACCAGATAAATCGTGATACGAATGTTGCCGTGAATGCAAGGAGCATCAAAATTAACATGAACCATTTCATCGAGTTTTTGTTGCTTGTTTCCATCTTTACAAAACACCCTTCAAATGAATTTTTAACCTTTTAATGTTTTTAATTCAGTAAATTGTAGATCAAGAGCTTTTCCATTGCTTTCGCTTGTTCCTCATCTTCAATTTTCAAATGTTCTTTGATCGTTCTCTTAATCAGCAACTCGTTTTTGTACAGATCTTCATTTTTTTTATTCTCTTCCATGGGAATCCCTCCTATTTATATACTGCATATTCATGCACAAACTCATTAACAGCCCTCAGATTTTCTGGATTTGCATCATTAGGGCTGTGGGGAATACGATTTGTGGTAAAAACGTACCCGCCGCCTGGCGCCAAATCATCAATCAGTGACTTCGCCATGTCAATACACTCCTGCTTTGTTCCATTATTCAACGCATAGACTTCCATACCCCCCGCGATGCACATGTTGTCCCCAAGCCGTTTCTTGACGACTCGTAAATCGTCATCTTCAAACAGGCCAAAGACACTATTTTTAGGCAGCTCCTGGAGATAGTCGTAGAGGTGGGAATAATTTCTTTCAAAGTAGGATTGAACCACGCATCCCTTAGCGGCGAAATGTTCTACAATTTTCTTGTATGAAGGCCAATAAACCTTTTCAAAGTCCTTTGGTCTTAAGAACTGTGGAAGGTGCATAGGATTGAAAATTGATTTCCCTTCCAGATGCTGTGGGTACGCCGCTTCGCATAGTTCAATGATCATCGGCGTCATGGCTTCTGCCGCTTCAATCAATTTATTGGGATTACGTCGGATATCCAGCATCGTTCCCTGGAAATCTCGAAGATAATCCAAAATCAGATCAATCGGATGCCAGAAGACTCCGCCCCGGGAGATCGGCATTGCCAGTTCATTCTTCATTCGTCCTACTGAACTTCCGCCGAGTTTTCTGAATCGGAAATAATAGTCGATAGCCTCGGTATACTTCTGGTATTTTTCCTCGGAATATTCCATGGACATCAACGCAAATTTTCTCGGAGCAACCTTGTCTCGAATGAAAGCATAGGGATCCTTGATGAGCTCATCGAATTCTTCCACTTCCATGGACTTGGCATGTCCGGTTTCGACCTGCATCAGGCCTTTATTTTTAAATGAACCTCCCCCCAGCGCATTTACGTAGTTCATAGCCCGTGAAGTCACACAGGTAAACATGGAATCCCAGTAAAAATCCTTTCCAACCTTCTCAAACGCATTGTAATGCTTTTCATCGTCAGCAAAAATTTCCTCGATGCTATAGCCTGCGTAGGTGAAAGCCCAGTTGTCTACCAGTGAGTATACAGGAACTCTGTCAGGTATCCCGCCTTTTTGTGTTACTTCCATACGATGGTTTCTTTCTTGATATAACTTTTCCAAATCAGCCAAGTTAAATCCTCCTTTATTAATTTATAATCATTCAGTACAAATCACTTTATTTACTACTTTTATTATACCGCCTGAATCGGAAATGTCAAATACAATTTAAATATTTTCATATTTTTTACTACTTTACAAAGCCTAATTAGTCTTTTTTTATGGATTTTTGCAGATTACATCAGAATATTCATCCAAAGACCTGATTTTCATATCTGGTATCATATTTATTATTTACTATATTCATTTAACTAAGTCGAACTTCCCATCCAACGAGAACAGTATCTTCGATCCTTTATTCTCGTGTGATAGGAAAGTTTGGACCTCAGCGAGCTAGTCGAACTTTCCTATCACAAAAAAAAGCCGTCATCATAATAGACGCGACTTTATTTAAACTCCAGTTTACCTGTGATTTTCTTTATACCAAAAACTTTACTGATGAATAATCTATAGTAGATGCAAATTCAGTTGACAGCCTTGCATATACCTTCGCAACATTTTTATCGATGCCCATTAGTGTACCCACGATGGATGTCACATAATCCGCCATCTCATCCAGCGTGATTCCCTCAGTATCCTCATAGTATTTAAGCATTATTTCTCTTCTTGCCCCTGCATCGGACATTCGAATAAGCCTGAATTCTTTATCTGTCAATTTTATATTAAAATCCCGGGCATAATTTAAATACACATTATTCATGAAAGGATACAGCAATTTATAATTCGACTGGGCAACACTTACTTCATAATAGAATCTTTTATTATACGGATCATTAAATATTACGTAGTAGAATATCTTCGAGGCATAAAAATGTCTTAAGTAACTATCCATATCATTTGTGATTTTTTTATTAATTAAATTATAAATATTGGATAAAAAATCATTATAAATGATATTAATAATCCGGTCTTTTTCTTTAAAATAATAGGGTATGGCAGAAAGCGATACCTCCGCACGATCTTTTATCATTGCTACTGTCGTTTTATCATAACCATATTCATAAAAAAGCTCTTTTGCTGCAAGAACGATTCTATTTTTTTTACTAATTCCCTTCTGATACATATTCTTATCCTGTTGCATATTATCCTCCAGCATTTTATTCACCTAAGTGCAATCGGCTCGCAATTGCGGGCTGCTTCTCAGCTCGCCGCGTTATGTTATTATAACATATTTCAAATAGCTTTTACTAAGTGAATTGACTACCACGCTAAAGTAATCGGGTAGAAGAGCGTAAACTGTACTGATCTATAAAAAAAATATTACACTTGTATAATAATTATATTGACACATAGTTAACAATGCAATACTATAAATGTAGTCGATTACGAAAGGGGTTTTAATATGAAATTAGCAGGTAAAGTCGCAATTATTACAGGTGCAACCTCGGGTATGGGGCGTGCAACTGCTGAATTATTTGCCAGAGAAGGCGCGAAAGTCGTCGTTTCAGGTCGAAATGAAGAGAGAGCAAAAGCAGTCGTTGACAAGTTGAAAGCTGAAGGCCATGAAGCAATGTTTGTTCTTGTGGATACTTCGAATGTTGAGGAAGCCAAAATGCTTTTTGATAAAACAATGGAGGCCTATGGAACCGTTGACATACTTGTGAATAACGCCGGTGCCCTCAGTTTGTCTCCACTTTCTGAATTAGGATTGGAAGAATGGAACAGGGTGTTTAATGTGAATGTTACGGCTGCGCTCTACCTGACTCAACTGGTGGCGCCTGTCATGAAGGCAAAAGGCAAGGGAGTTGTTATCAATACATCCTCTGTAGCCGCTTATGGCGCACATCATGGTTTTGCTGCCTATATTTCTTCAAAACATGCGATGAACGGTTTAACAAAGTCAATGGCATGGGAACTGGGTCCAGAGATCCGCGTCAATGCCATCGCTCCAGGAGCGATCCATACGGCAATGGTTGACAGCATCGGAGGTCCCTCGGTTCTGGATCACATGAAAGAAGGTTCTCCACTTAAGAGAATCGGAACACCTGAGGATATCGCAACGGTTGCCTTGTTCCTGGCTTCTGATGATTCATCCTTTATTGATGGCCAGATCATCCGGGTGGACGGCGGAATCGAAATCTAACGATTTGTAAAAGCAAAAAAGACATCCCAAGCGGAAAATAATAGACCGCTTGTGGTGTCCTTTTTATAACTTAGACGCGAAGTTTCTTTAGTCTTACACTAGCTAATCATAGAGATGATACTATTCCCTTTTGTCCTTATACCCTGCGGTAATATGTGCAGCATCACAAAATGGTTTATTTTTTGATTTGCCGCATCGGCATAGCGCTATTCGGTTTCTTTCCTCATAAATAGATCCATCGGCAGATTCGATTGGAATATACCCTTTTACAAAAATCGGACCACTTACTCTTTTAGGGGGATCCTGGATTATTTCAATCACTGGTTTATAGTCTGGTTCAATGACATGCCCTTCTTTATCCATTACGACAAGCCTGCCGGAAGGACAATCTGTAGCTGCAATAATTGCTTGTGTTCTCAATTCTGGAATATCTGAGTTCTCTGTTAGTTCCCATGCATCTCCTGCATCCCTGTGGCAGAAACGGGCAAAGGCACATCTTCCATCATCCAACAGATCAAGGTTCGGTCCTTCAATTTTTTCTACGATCCTTTGCGAGTATTCGGTTTTTGATGCTTTCTCCGTTCCGCTAAAAGAATGTTTCTCGTGAGAAACATCACAGAATGGCGGATTTTTTGATTTTCCACATCGGCACAATGCATATACCTCTGATTGCGGCAATTCACGCCCTTCAAAAAATTCATTTTCGTTCCCTTTATGTATGATAATTGACTCCGACAAAGGCACGTTGCCTGACACAATATACGGTCCATTTTTTATGATTTTAATTTTTTTGTTTTTATCAGTGTTTTCCATATACTCTTCCTCATTTTCCAATATAAAGGCTGCAATTTATTCTCCTATTATATTGTATCACGTAAACCACCCCATGTATAAAGCATATTAAAGATGGGCATTGTACCTAAAAATATGTAATATACTTTAGAAGCAAAAATCGCTCGAAGCTATTGTTAAATGGCTTCTGAGCGTTATGTAAATCTGCTGACTTAAATTTATATAAGCAAATTCATATAAGAAATGAATATATCATTGCTTATTTTTTCAAACTTTCTTCTTGCAAAGTCCGGAGTTTGAGGATATTTTGCCTTTTGTTCGTCCCAATCAAATAGATACTTTGATTTTTGGAACCAAGGATAACTTTATCAAAACCGAACAGGTATCCACCTCCTGGCAGCATAATATCCAGGAATTTTTTCGCTCTGTCAATTATCTGTGCGGGTGCGTCTGATGTCAGTGAACTTACCGGGAACACAACTAAACAAACCCTTGTGAATACCACCTATTTAATGATTAATGAAAATGGATATCGAAATACCGCTATGCGAGCAATTTCAAAAGCAACAAATTTGTAGTTAGGTGCAATTACCCATCATTTTAAATCAAAATTTGATATTATTCATCGTATATACTTTACTGCAGATAAAAACTTTTTTCGTGAGATAAACCAGATCATAAAAGCTAGAAATTTAGATTTAATTCCTGGAGATATGGTTTATATTAGTATCTGGATCAAAATTATTTTAACCGATAAAGATCTAACTTAGTTTAAATTGACTCCTGGAATCAGACAATGGGATGTTAGAGATCAGTTTGTGCTGCTCTCTAACATCCCATTGGATACCATCTAAACTCAGACCTTCAGCAATCCCCGGAAACCTCTGGCTGAATAGTAGGATTCAGCTCCATTATGGTACGTAAAAACCGTATCGTATCGGCGATCACAAAAGATAGCTCCGCCCAACTTTCTAATATTAGAAGGCGTTACCACCCAACTGGATGTTTTAACATCGAATTTTCCAAGTTTCTGGAGTTCCCGGTATTGTTCTTCTGTTAAAAGTTCAATGCCCATAGCTGCTGCCATATCAAGAACGCTGTTTGCCGGTTTATTTTCTTTCCTTGACTGGAGAGCCTCGCCGTCATAGCAAAGATTTCGCCGCCCTTTAGGACTTTCCTCAGAACAATCATAAAAAATGTATTCCCCTGTCTTCTTATCAAGACCAACAACATCCGGTTCACCGCCAGTTATCTCCATCTCATTGAGAGAACCTAGTTTTTCAGTATTAGCCTCTATTCTGCCTTGTACCTTAGCCCATTCAAGACCATCATGGCGATTCATGTTTTTTTCAAAACGCGTTTTTAATGTACTGAGTAGTTCTTTCTGTTTTTCTTGTGATAAATCCATTTTTATTTTTCTCCTTTCACTTCAGTTGTTTTTTAACTTCATCCGCAGCTAATTTGCCTGTTAAAATAGCTATTGGAAGACCCGAGGGACTGAACGACCACTGCCCAGCCTGGAAAATATCTGGAACTGGTGTAAATATCGATTTCGCAACCTTGGAAAGTTTATTTTCAACCGGGATAATGTTGTTGATAAACGCCCAGCCTGTAATCGCGCCGTCTGTATTTCCTGTCATCTTTTCCAGGGTTAAGGGTGTCGATGTGAACTGGTCCATGACTTTGGACTTCATGCCTTTAAAAATAGTTGCATCCAGAATATCGATTATGCATTCCTCCGTTAACTTTTTATATTCATCATACCAGCCCATTTTCGAAATATGTTTAACCAGTGAATGGTCCATTAATGTACTGACAATTAAACCAGTCTTGCCTTCCGGTGCCAAGCTGGCATCTCTCATGACAGGGCAGGCGATTTCATAAGTCGTAAGCTCATAATATTTCCTGACCCACTTAATGATAGCATACTTATCCATGGTGTATTTCAGCTCGTCATTATCAGCTTTCACTGCGATTTCATTCATATTTAAATTTAAAAGGCCTTTTTTCAATGGGGTATAAAAGAAATGTTCCGTACAAATATCTTCGAAATAACTTTTATTCATATCGATCGTCAGGTACACCGTTACAATTGAATCTCCACCTTTTTTGTCTGACAGAACATTTTTTCTTTCTGTCACTTTCTGCCTGATCCCTTTACTGCCAAGAGAATTCAAGTCGATACTGTTGTAGAGCCTTTTTAAATCTGAAGCCCAGATTAATTTCTTATAGCTGTAGGTATTGCCATTCAAATCCTTTACCTGTTTGATTTCCAGATCTACAGAGCATATTTCAGTCTC
>JAAXUP010000189.1 GCA_013335935.1 Eubacteriaceae bacterium
AGTCCACGGCCTTTGGTTGCTCCCGCGCATAAAACCACTGCGTCAAAGGTATCAACCAGTTCCTGTGCCTTGATATCTTTTCCGACTTCTGTATTGAAGACAAATTTGATTCCTGACGCCTTCATAAAATCCAGCCGTCTTTCCACAAACCTTTTTTCAAGCTTCATGTTGGGGATCCCGTACATCATGAGTCCGCCAGCCCGGTCGTTTCTTTCGTAGATGGTCACATCATGTCCCACAGCATTCAAATAATATGCCGTGGACATTCCTGACGGACCTGAGCCTACAACGGCAACTTTCTTGCCGGTTGCTTTCGCTTTTTTTGTGGTTACCCAGCCTTCTGCGAAGGCTTTCTCGATGATCTCATATTCCAGGCTGTTGATGGTAACAGCCTCCATGATATAGCCTTCGGTACAAGACCCTTCACAAGGGGCAGGACATACTCTGGCCGTAAATTCCGGGAAGTGGGGAATCCGCGAGAACCATTCTCGCGGATTTCCCAGGCATATTCCCTGCAGTGCTTTCTCATCTTTTTAACAATCGGGAGTGCCTCGCGATTATCCTTTTTCTAAATCACCAAATTGATCTGATAATTCGAGACAACTAACCTCAAGATACTCTTCCTGCGATCTGCTACTCACTTTTTAGCGTTACGGTTTCCAAATTTCCATTGACTATGATTTTGACATCGATAAGTTGATCTTTATTCACGGGTATCTCTGGAGAACTGAAGGATGTTAATGTGAAAGTATTTGACCTTGGTGTGTCGTCTCCATCGTAGGTTTGATTTAGACTGCCACTTACCGTCTCAGTTTTATACAAAATCTCAATTGTTTTCATGGATAATTTGCTGAGGTCTTTTTTGTAGGTTGCTTCCAATATTCGGTGAGTGTCATTTTTAAGTGTTATATACGTCACTTTCCATGATGGATTTTCTCCTTTAAAAATATACCTTGATTCTTGATTTGAACAACCCGATAGTATGATTAGAAACAGGCAAATGAAAAATATTGCGGAATATTTTTTCATAAAGATGATCCCCTTTCAATTTACGAAATTGAATAAGAATAGTGCAATACATATTGTCGAAAACTTCGGGCGGAAGTAGAATTTTCTTCCAAAAATCCTGCTGGACTCAATGCCATTGTAAAAATTAAAATAGATTTCTACATAATTTCAGTAATTGATTTTTCTTCAAGCAACTTTTGAATCGGCCTTTTCTTTTTCTTCGCCGTTCTTCACAATCGCCTGGAGTATAAAGTTATTCCTAAAAATACAGGTTCAGGAAGACCCACCGCTTGCACTAATGCCACAGAAAGCTTCAATCGTCAGCTTAGGAAGGTTTCAAAATCAAAGAGTACTTTCCCAACGGATGATTCGCTTCTAAAGATGCTGTACCTGGCGATGATCGATATCACCAAAAAGTGGGTCATGAGCATGAAGGAATGGGGTAAAATCATAAATCAGCTGACAATTCATTTTGAGGGGAGAATTTACCCTCCCCACAGAGTGCATTAAAATAACTTGGGTTAGTTTACAACAATTTCTTGACAGACCCAGTATAAATCCGCACCAAGCTTACGTCAAATATAAAAAGCATCAGTAGCAGATGTCATTATGGTGTTCTTCGATATCATTCAAATACCTCTTATAAGCCGCTCAAACATCATCGAGAGAGCGTTTGGTAATCTCCTCAATCATTGTGCTTCACCCCCATAGGATTCCGATTTGCCTACACGTTCCTTTGATTCAACTACTGCCTGCAACAACCTATATTCCAGCAATGTGTAATGTATAAAAGCGTCCGCTCCTTCCAATAGAATTTCATTTGTTTCCTCTCTTATTGGAAGTCCTATGGAAAATTCAATATGGTAATTACCCTTTGCACAAACGCTTGAATAAAAAGCCACCTCTGAGAAATGTATGTAGCCTGATGATTTCTTATATACTTCGCTGATCTGAGAATCGTATTCCTCTAATCTTTCTCTTAGAACGACGTCTTTCATTTTGTTCCCGCGATTGTCCTTGAAATCACTAATCTTTTTCCCTTGAAGAAAGCCATCCATGAACGCAGTTTTATCTGGTGCAATAAATGCAGCAAAAACTCTCATACAAGTGTCAATTTGAGTTCGCACTAAAATTCCTACACAAGCTAAATTTCTTTCTTGCAGCATGTTTACGACGCCATCCAACAAAGCGACACTTCTATCAAGCGCAGATGTGAAAAATAAATCTTCTTTATATAGTGTATTCCCTATGATGCCACTTGCAACACTTTTAGCTACTTCTCGCAATTCTTTCATCTTGTGTAATCGTTCAGATAAAGATTCGTTATATTTTTCGGTATTCAAATATATCACCTCTTGCTCAATAGGATTAAGCAGATAACAGTACTAATCTTGCTTTAAATAAACATAACCTAGCTATCCCGGTTTCCTAATAATTATCCCGCAAAATCCAACTTACCCTGCAAGTTGTAACGACCTATGGCAATCATTAAATTGTATCAATCTCTGCATGATTATTTCGTACACTCTTCCTTCGAAAGGCTCGATCATTTCTACCAGCATCTTTACAATGCTTGGAGGTGTGTAGAATTCACCCTCACTGGACCCGAATTTCCCAAGAAAGTATTCGTATACCCTTCCCAAAACATCCTGTGCCTTAGCCGTCTTGTCTCCTAAATTGAAGGAGAATAGATCGATTAACTCACCCAGTTTGGTCTTATCTAGCTCCGGACG
>JAAXUP010000190.1 GCA_013335935.1 Eubacteriaceae bacterium
ATTGAAGATCGATTTTCTCGAGACTTGAGCTTTTTTTCGTGGTAGCGAGGCTGATTTTATCGGGGGTTGGTCTATTTTAGGTTCAATGTACAATGTACAGTGTACAATTTACAATGATGGTTCATTTTAGAAAACGCAATTCAATTTCATGCTTATAGAAGATTTATTTCAAAAATGTTTTTTTTGCAAAAACTACAATAATTGTAAATCGTAAATTTACAATTGTTCCCTACGTAAAAATGCTGATATCCCGAAGAATACCAGCACTTATGCTTATAAATTGTACATTGTAAATCGTAAATCGTAAATTGGCTACTCTTCCCCATACCCGGATTTCTTGTTGGCTTTCACCAGCTCGATTTGGCTTTCAAAAAGCTGGTTCTGAAGATTCAGGATGGTTCTTCTACTTTCCTCGATGTCGTGCTTGTACTGACGAATTTTCTTGTTGTATTGTTCGATGGTTTCTTTGGAAGCTTCAATTTCTTCCTTTAGCTTGTCATTTTCCATGGATAATTCCTGGTAAATTTCATTGTTTCTGTTTGCATACTCCTTGTAGATCCGGATCTGTTCCTTCAGCTCATTGATACTTTCAATATTTCCAAGCTGATCCTGAAGCTCGTCATTTCGATCCGACTGCTTTTTAAGTTCATCGGAAAGGTTAAGTGCACAAAGCATTAAGGCCACGTTCTTATTCATAAGTGGATTTGATCTTGTTACTTCTCTTACCATATCATTAATTGTTTCACAGATTTCATCCATATGATCCTGGGTAATGCTTCCCATAAGTGAGTATTCCGACCCCTGCACTCTCGCGACGACTTTGTTTTTGATCTCCATTTTATCCCATCCGTTCATTCTATAGTTATGCAAACATCCTCAGTAATATTACTTTTCATTTACCTCATCAATTTCAAGTGCACTAAGCTTTCTTTCCAGTTCATCCAAAGCTTTCAAATTCACACTAAGGCTTTCATCCAAGATCAGTCCGCTTTTGTGAAGCAGAAACACCTTGCTTCCCAGCTCCTTGAATTGTTTTTTCATTTCATACTCCGTTTTTTCGATCTCGACTCTGGTTTTGCCTTCTTCGATCAGTTCTTCTGATTTTTCCCCGATTGCTTTTGCAGCTTGGCTGGCTTTTTTCCCGATATCATCCAAAAATCCCATGCTCATATCCCCTTTTTTATTAGCTGTTCGCTGTCAGCTCTTAGCCTTTAGCTAAAAGCGGAAGTGCAAAAAATGTTGAAATGTTTCAATCTGGCATGTTTAGAAGCCGCCGCCTCCACCACCGCCGCCTCCGCCTCCGCCTCCGCCGCTGAAGCCGCCGCCTCCGCCTGTGGAAGAAGAATAGGAAGTCATTGCTGACGTTACCGCACTTCTTGTGACTGAATTTAGTGTTGTGTTCAAAGCACCAAAAGCATTGAGTCCGTAAAATCCAAATCCTCTTACACCAAGGTAAGTAAGACCGGGATCGCTGAAATCAGCGTCTTTAAGTACGACCTGCATGGTTTCAATGACTTTTTCCGCGATTCCTAAAGATACGGCATAAACCAGATAATGCTCCCAAATCACGATGGATGGGACAACAGCATCGTCAAGCTTGCTGAAATCCTTAAGAAAGTTGGAAAACGCCTTCCATTTTGCAAACTCGTTATTTCCAAATTTGGACCTTTTCTTGATCCTGACAGAAAAAAGTATGATGATGATAGCCAGGGGGATGTTGATCAGTGCAAGATATCCCTGCATTGCAACACCAGCGAAACCAACGAGGAATCCGATTACCCCGAGAATAACCCCTAGTATTATGCCCACGATGTATTTATTGTCGAAGAATTTCAAATCTTCTGCTTCACCCTGCACCATAGTTTTCCAGATATCATAGTCGTCATAAAAGTTCAGGGCATTGCTTTTGCTTTTTGCATAATCTTCGATTTGATTAAAGGTTACCTCTGTGCCGTTTCCGATATTATTGATGAGCCAGTTTCTTACATGCTCTTCCTCCCGGGTCAGCTCCCTGTTGAGTTTTTCCGAGATATCCGTCAGTACGTAATCCTCTTCCGTTTTCGATCCGAAAAATTTCTTAACATCATATTTCTCAACGGTAAGCTTGAATACTTTTAACCTCACCATGTTAAGAATTGTAGCCGTCAGATCTCTTGTGCTGATTTTCTTGAAGAAGTAATTATAACTCATGACCGCAGGTCCGTATTCGCCGGGAAGTTCCCTGTAGTACTGACCCCAGAATTCAGGTTTTAGTTCTTTATCATACTTGATATAAATATACCCAAGACCTACAAGTGAAGCGATAAACCAAAATATCCCGCCGATATTTGCCGCAGCAGCTCTTGCTTTGGCTTTTTCTCGTATGGCATTGGCTTCATCGGCTTTCTCCTTCTCAATGGCAAGGATCTGATCCAGCGCATCCATGCCGGTGTTTTTCAGCCCGCTGCTAACCAGGGATTTATCAAATATCACTCTGGCGTCAACGGCTTCGCCGGGATAAACCGTGCCGATCGTCAACTGCACATGCTTTTTATCGACGATTTCAGAATTTCCTTCCAAAGGTCCATGGGCAAATATCCTGAGCTCCTGACTTTCCCTGGGTAGATAAATATCAATTTTGATATTATCAATTTGCTGTTCCCAGCCGGTGCCAATGAAATTCCAGTAAACTTCAGCAACGTCATTATGGACCACAGCGACGTTTTTCAAGGTGTACTGGATCAGCAGCA
>JAAXUP010000096.1 GCA_013335935.1 Eubacteriaceae bacterium
CAATACGCAACACCCGATTTTGTAGGGAACGCATTTCATGCGTTCCGGATATAAATAACTGAATCCAGCTGTAGGGGCGATCATTGATCGCCCGAAGAATCAGTTGACGCAACATTTCTTAGCTATTTACCTGACAGCTCCTCAGCATTCCCATCGGCCTCGCTTGCACGAAAAAAAGCTCAAGTCTCGAGAAAATCGGTCTTCAATACCTTCAGGTTTTCTTGCGTTCATATTCACCGGCACATCACTTAAAAATCTTATGGAAATGTGCCGGTTCAGATTTCGCTGCAAAAACATCCTGTTTTTCCCGAAAACCTTTGGCATTTCAGAGGATTTTCTAATCTCGCCATTCGCAAAAATTTTCTTTGCTATCGACGCTGATATAAATTCAGGAAAATTCTTAATTCCCAATACGCAACACCCGATTTTGTAGGGAACGCTTGTAAATTTACGATTTACAATTTACGATGTACAATTATTGTAGTTTTCGTAAACAAAACATTTTAGAAATTTATCTTCTACATGCAAGGATCAAAATCAAGTTCTAAAATGAACCATCATTGTAAATTGTACACTGTACATAGTACATTGAATCTGCCCAACCACCCAACCACCCAACCACCAAATAAATTTGCAATTCCTGATTAATGTTGCTAAGATTAATATAACAAGCCACGGAGGAGGGAAATCATGATCCAGGTCAAAAATCTAACCAAAATCTACAGGCTGAATAAGAAGGAAATGAATAAGCAGAATACCAGGGAAAAAAGCAAGATCGCAGTTGATGATATTTCTTTTGAAGCCAAAGAAAATCGTATTTTCGGACTTCTTGGTCCAAACGGCGCGGGAAAAACCACTGCACTCAGATGCATTGCTACCCTGATCAAACCCACCAGTGGAAGTATCACGGTCAACGGTTACGATACCATCGATCATTCACTAGAAGTCAGGAGGGAAATCTGTTTTCTGACAAATGAACTTAAACTGGACACCCATTTTACACCCAAATATACCATGGAATTCTTCGGGAAACTCTATAGTATGGAACCGGGGAATATTTACAGACGGACAAAGGAATTATTTACCAGGTTTGCCATTGAAGACTTCAAAAATACACCCATCGGGGAACTTTCAACGGGGATGAAACAGAAACTGTCCATTGCGGTAAGCCTTATCCATGATCCCAAAGTGATCATATTTGATGAACCCACAAACGGACTGGACATCATCACAGCGAAAAGCGTAACTGACTATCTCCTTGAAATGAAGGCTGCTGGTAAAACTGTGATCATCTCCACCCATATCATGAGCGTTGCTGAAAAACTTTGTGACGAAGCTGCCATTCTCCTTGATGGAAAAATCAGCGCAAGTGGAACGATTGCAGAAATCTGCAAGGAAAATGGCGAGAGTAATCTTGAAGATGCTTTTTATAAACTGTACTTCGCTGAAAACGAAGGGAGGCGAACCTGATGTTCGGATTAATCAAAGTAATCGTCCAGAAAGAGCTAAAAAGAGTTTTCACAGATAGAAGGCTGGTTTTTACTACCCTTATTCTGCCGCCCATCATGCTTGTTGTAATTTACTGGATGATTGGTCTGGGCATAGGAAGCCTGATGACGGATATAGACAAACATGTTCCTATAGTATATTTAAATAATGCGCCTGTGGCTGTCATCCAACAGATCCAGGAGGCAGGCGGTAAAGTCACGAAAGTGACTGATAAAATGGATAGCAACGAAATAAAAGAAAGTATCAAAGCGGCTAAAATCGATGTGTATATCGATTTTGATCCCCAATTTGAAACCAAAATAAGCAATTACCAGGATACAGAGGTTCCGACTCCCAATGTCAATACGTACTACAACAGCAGTGAGGAGTATTCGTCAGCGGCTTATAGTATTGTAAGAGGTGTTCTGGAAAATTACGAAAATACCCTTCTTGGGGAGAGGTTTTCAAATCCCGAATACGCGAACGTATTCGATTTGGACAAAGATAATAAGGAGCATATTCTTATTGACGAGAAAAAAGCTTCCGGAAAAATGCTTTCTTCGCTGCTGCCTATGCTGATCACGATTTTTCTGTTTTCCGGAGCCATGGCATTGGGACCAGACTCCATTGCAGGTGAAAAGGAGAGGGGTACCATGGCAACCCTTCTCATGACCCCAGTAAAAAGAGATGTGATTGCCTTTGGAAAAGTAATCAGTCTGGGTATTCTTGCTTTTCTAAGCGCGCTATCCTCTTTTGTTGGGATAATCATTGCCCTTCCTCTCCTTGCAAATTCCTATACAGGGGGTATGGATTTGAATATCACCGATTATGTTAAGTATGGATTCTATGACTTTGCCATGCTGCTTCTTGTCCTGATCGCAATGGAAGGAATATTCGTTGGGCTCATTAGTGTGGCATCGGTCATTGCCAGAAATGTTAAGGAGGCAGGCACATATATTTTGCCTATCTACTTTCTCGTGATGATCGCTTCCTTCAGCAATATGTATTCCACCCAGGTGCCCTCAGACATTGAATATGCCATACCGATTTATGGGAATGTCCTGGCAATCAAAAATATACTCACCTACAGTCTTTCAACCACCGGATTTTTCTTAAGCATTGGCGTGTCGCTGGTTCTCACTGTAGCATTGGTTTATCTGATCAAAATACTTTTTGAGAAGGAAAGTGTAATGTTCAACTGAAAACATGATTTATTATTAACAGGTATGGGTATAAAACCTTAAAGATAAATGAAATCTGAAAGGGTGATAATTATGCCAATTAGAGATATTATTATGCGTCAGAAATCGATACGAGATTTCAAGGATCAAAAGGTGCCCCGAGAGATTATAAACGAAGTGATTTCCACAAACAAGTCGGGGAATGAAATCGTTTGTTCCACAAACGTATTAGGGATGTACCTTGAGGATGGCGAAAAAGTTTACCGTTCACTCCAGGGAATCGCCGGCTATAACGGAGTGATGATCAAAGCGCCTCAATACATACTCATTATGTCCAAAAACATAGAAAATCATCCCCTGAATGCAGGATATTTTGGTGAGGAATTCGTTCTCCATCTTGCAAAAAAAGGCGTGGATTCCTGTTGGATCCATATCCCGGAAGATGGGGAGCTGCTAAAAGAAGCCCTTGGCATTGTTGATGACAAGGAGGCTGCCGGATTGATCGCTATTGGTTATCGAAAATCAGAAAAGAAGGTTGTAAATCCAATGAAGGTTGGGGACTCCTACGGAAAATCCGATGTCAGACTGGTAGATGATAATACCTCTGACAGACTTGGGACAGAGGAAATCGTCTATCTCTCCAAATGGGGTCAGCATCCAACCCATGAAAAACTCAAAGAACTGGGTCTTGATCATATTTTCTATTATGTGAGGATGGCGCCTTCTACACTCAACAGACAACCCTGGAGATTTCTGTTAAAAGATAAAAAAATATTCCTGGCAATCAAAATGACAGAAGGGATCCCTCATGAATCAGATATGATCGATGCAGGAATCGTAATGCATTATTTTGATGTCATAATGGATCAATACAGTTATCATGGCAGATGGAGAGTCCTTGAACATAGTGCAAAAAACTTCGGAATACCAGAGGATTACTACGTTGTGGGATATTTCATGCAGTAATAATAATTGATAACAAAAAGAACCTTTAAAGGTTCTTTTTTGATATAATATTTATGTGAGGTTAATAGGATGAATTTAATGGAAAAAATCTTGATGCTAAGTTGTCTTGAGAGAGTTGGAAATGTTACCATCACTCAGGCCATGGAATTTTTCGATGGCTTTGAAACTGCGCCCGTAGAAGATATCCTGAAATTTGTCCAGGTTCTAAGAAGGATTTCATTGAATGAGGTTGATATCGAAAAAGCCGCCATAAAAAAAGACAAAATTATCGAAGACTGCAATAAAAATGATGTTGAAATAGTGACTATTGGCAGCGCAAAATACCCCAATATGCTTTACCGCTGCGACAATCCGCCGGCTGTCCTTTACATGACAGGGAACACGGAGGCTTTGCAAAAGAATAAGTTTTATGGAGTCATCGGCACCAGAAGGCCGACTATTGAAGGACGGGAACGTGCTCTCAGCTACAGCAGGGTCATATGTGAGAACGGTATAGGAGTGGTTAGCGGACTCGCCGCCGGCTGCGATACCTATGCCCATACAGGAGCTTTAAAAACTCAGGGGATTACATTAGCAGTGCTCCCATGTGGGATTAATAACATTTACCCGGAGTCCAATCAGGCATTGGCAAAACAAATTATTGAAAACAGCGGAATCCTTCTAAGCGAATACCCGCCGGAGGAGAAGGCGGAAAATTACAAATTCATTGCCAGAGACAGGCTGCAGGCTGCCCTTTCAAAAAAAATGGTCGTTATCGAAACGGATGTGGTTGGAGGAACCATGCATACTGTGAATTTTGCAATGGCTCATAATAAGCCAATTGGGGTGGCATTGTATAACAACATGAATATCCGGGAAAGAGCTGGAAACATGGCCCTTATCAGCAATGAGTATATTGGAATAAGAAGTATCGGTAGCGAAACAGATATGAAGGGTTTTATTGAAGCCTTATGACAGGGGAAAGAAAAAAAACTGCATTTTGGATTACGGCAGTATTGATCATAATCTTTTTCATCATAAATTTCGGGTTTTTGAGAAGCATCGTCGTCATGAGAGTCTCCAGCTTCATCAATAAGACTGACAAAGCTTTTTCGGATTTTGGAATAGAAATTGCATTGCCGGGAGGGCTGGTCACACCTGAAAAGGATTGGTACCCATTTGTGAACTATTTTAATGACACCGGTATTTCTCGATTCTTAGGCGAAGAAGCGAACATGACGGTGATTTATAATTTCGGCACATTTGAGAATGGCCGGTCAACATTATACGAAAAAAACAGCAAATATTTTAATTCTTTCTATGGATGTTATATAATAAAAGGTGTAAAGGATAACAGGCTTCTCGAAGCAGGGGATGAATATGATTTTGACAGGATCAGTAAGATCCCTGAATACGACATGGAGGAACTGGTATTGAAAAGCATGGGATGTGAAAATCCAGCCATGAGGGAAGTTCTTGTAAGCCTTCAGGAAGACGTGACATACGCCGGTTACAGCGACTGGACAAAGGTAGATTCTTTGATAACCGTAAACAGTGTTGCCCACAGTTATCAGGGGTTCAAACTTTCTTATCTCCAATACGGAACACCTGAAAATAAGCCCATGGTCAATGATTTTTATCTCATAGACTTGAAGGCAAGAATGTATATCCGGTACTTCCAGGATAAAGAATTATATGTATTATTTTTCATCATTTCTCCTGATCAGGAAACCCTGGAGAAGACAGACCACATTATACTTGCAAAAACTATCATACAATAACAAGGAGGCACACCGCATTGAAGTTGTACAAAGAAGAATGGATGAAAATTCTTGATCACGTAGAAAATAACGATGTCGACTACCGATTATTTTCTATTAATTACGAAAGCGACCTATATTTTTATGCCAGGGCAAAAGGCGATGAAGTCGAAATCAGCACTGCAAAACATCATGATTCAAGCTGCAGCATCCCAACACCGAGGAAGATCAATATCACTGAATTTTCACTTGCTTTTCCTCTCTATAAGCAATACACCTCGGGAGTCAAAGGCATCCGATACAAGATGCAAAAAAGAAAGGTATATAATTCTTCTTATATTATTGCACTTATCCATGAAATTATTGATGACTATTATTTTAGATATTCCAACATGATAAACAAATAAGGAGATTCTATGAAAAACGATATATTCGAACTTGCCAAGCAAATACAGGCTTACGCAAAGACCGGTCTGCACTATGTAGAAAATGAATATGAGATCGACCGATACAATCAGATCATGGAAGCGAGCGTCAGCATCTTATCCACGTTAAGCTCCCAGGATCCTGAAAGAGTCAGCATGGTGCTCCATAGTGAAAGCCTTTATGTGACGCCTAAGGTCGATCTTCGTATCGTAGTTTTCGACGAGAAAGGCCGATTTCTAATGGTCAAGGAAAAGGTCGACGGAAAATGGACGCTTCCCGGAGGTTTTTGCGACGTAGGTTATTCTCCTTCTGAAATTGCGGTCAAAGAAACCCAGGAGGAAGCAGGAATCGATGTAAAACCTGTAAAATTGCTTGGAGTTCTCGACAAGACAAAGCATGGTCATCCCAAGTCCATCTATTACCTGTACACCATATTCTTCCTCTGTGAAAAAACGGGAGGCATAGAAGCCCCGGGGATGGAAACCCTTGATGTGGACTATTTTGCAATCGATGCTCTGCCGGAACTTTCAATTCCAAGGATCACCAAAGAGCAGCTGGAAATGATGCACGAGTTTTATAAAAACCCCGATAAGCCGGCGGTGTTTGATTGATAAATAAAGCATTGGGTAGTTAGCTTTTCGCTAACAGCTATTCACCTGATGCCCAACCACCCAACCACCCAACCACCCAACCACCCAACCACCTAAACCAATTTACGCATTTTAACATAAAAAAAAAAGGAGTGATTTTCAATGGAATGGTTACCGTTTGTACTTTTAGGAGCAGTTGTATTAATTGTTTTTTACGGAATAGGAATCTATAACTCTCTGGTTACACTTAGAAACCGGGTTAAGGACTCCTGGGCGCAGATCGATGTTCAGCTTAAAAGGCGATTCGACCTCATACCTAATCTGGTAAATACCGTAAAAGGATATGCAGCCCATGAGAAAGAAACTCTGGACGCTGTAATAACAGCCAGAAATAAATTTACCCAGGCTTCCACACCAGCAGAAGAGATGGAGAGCAATAATCAGCTTACTCAGGCGCTGTCCAGACTTTTTGCATTATCTGAGGCTTATCCTGACCTTAAGGCAAATGTAAACTTTTTGAACCTTCAGGAAGAACTTTCTAAGACAGAAGATAAGATCAGCTTCACAAGACAATTTTACAATGATACAGTGCTGATGTTTAACAACAAAGTGCAGATGTTCCCAAGCAATATATTAGCCAATATGTTTGGATTTGCAGCAGAAAAATTCTTCGAAGTCGAAGAGGCAGCAAAAGAAGCCCCAACCGTTACTTTTTGAGGTGCGTCATGTTTAAGAAGCTAATCGCTGCTATTTTTCTGGTGTTTATTATTTCATCACCCGTATTTGCAGCAGTCGACAACGTTGATTTTAGAAACACTGGCTACCAAATTGATGCCTATGTCCAGGAAGACGGTTCCATGAAGGTTTCGGAATTCCTGACCTATGATGGCAGCTTTAATGGCCAGTTCAGAGATATCATCTATTCAATGGATGGAATCGATGTA
>JAAXUP010000191.1 GCA_013335935.1 Eubacteriaceae bacterium
CGCAGATCTCATGGAAGTAATATATGCTGTGCTTGAAGCAAAAGGAATATCACACGAAGAATTCGAAAAAATCCGTAAGAGCAAGCTTGAAGAAAGAGGCGGATTTGCAAAACACCAACTGCTAAAATGGGTGGAGTAAAATCGAATAGGAATACAGTTCATGGACTATGCCAGTAATAGCTGACAGACAAAATCATGCAGGAAAAGATAATTACTACATACATCATGTTCAGGAAGGTGATAGAAATGATATTATGTAACTATAAGGATCCCAGACTAGCGGTACATGTCAGTGCCTTTATAGAAGAAGGGCAGCTGAAAATTCAGGGGCAGGATTTAGGTCCAGCTGTGCTTGAAATTTTTGACGATTCGGATTACGAATATTTTTATACCCTCTCAAAGGAAAATACCTCAGCACTGCATGAATTGATGAAGGCCGATTCCAGTACGGAGCAAGGTCTTTTAGAATTAGTTGCTGTATATTTTTCTGGTCTCGACGGGTGCAAAAATTTTAGAGATTATTGCGAGGAGCATAACATACCTTATGAATTTTTCTGTCACTAATGGGTACTTAATCTATAGGATTGTAAACGTTTTCTGTTTTATTCCGAGTTGAAATGGAGGGTTAATCGTTATGAGTAAACTTTCAAATGCTGCAGATAATAAAGAAATCGCTTTAACCATCTACAGCAGCGGATTTGGTGCGGTGAAAGAAGTCAGGAAGGTGAATTTGACGGGTGTGGAAACGGAGCTGATCTTTGGGGATGTGGCGCAATTGATTGAAACGGATTCCCTTCTGGTTGAGGGGATTGAGGTTTTGGAGTTCAACTATGACTTTGACCTGGTAAGCCGGGATAAACTACTCACAAAATATATCGACAAAGAAGTGTTTCTAAAAGACCGTAAAACTGGAGTAAAAAAGGCCTGCCGCTTATTGTCAGTAGAAGGGGAGGGCAAGTGCGTTCTGGAAGATCGTGAAACAAAAGAGATTTATCTGGATACCCAGGAGGAGATCGTTCTGCCTTCATTACCCTCTGGACTCATTGTAAAACCTGCTCTGGTTTGGAAAATTGCTAAATCCGTGGCTGAAACCGTGAAGGTTTCTTACCTGAGCAAGGGTTTTAACTGGAAGGCAAACTATGTTGTAGAGTTAATGGAGAAAACCTTTAACATTATTGGATGGGCGGAAATCGAAAATCTGAGTGGTGCGACCTTTGAAAATGCACGGATCAAGCTGATAGCCGGAGATGTTAAGCGGGTAGAAGATGAGCTGAGCGTGATTGAAGACAGGTATATGTTGTCAAAATCGACAATGGCCCAGGCAGAGGAAAAAACCTTCTTTGACTATCATATGTATACCCTGCATCATCCCACAACGGTAAAAAATCAACAGACAAAGCAGATCAATATTTTGAATGGAGGGAAAATTCCATTTAAACAATATTACAAACTGGACCGCTACGAAGAAAAAGCAGACATCGTCATAGAATTCAACAATAATAAGAAAAGCGGTTTAGGGATCCCTTTACCCAGGGGAAAAATCAAACTATACAAAACTGATGAAGACGATGGTTCCCTGGAATTCATCGGCGAGGATCTGATCGATCATACCCCGAAGGATGAAATCGTCCAGCTCACTGTGGGAAAGGCTTTTGATATTACCTTTAAATATACCGAGTCGGATAAAAAGATGCAAAATGGTTTTGAACATCATGAACAGACCTGCAGGATCAAAAATCATAAAGAAGAGGTTGCAGAGGTTCGTTTTGAACATGCTGTCTGGGGTATCTGGGAAATGGTGTCTTCTACACATAAATATAAGAAAAAATCCGCTAATTTGATCGAATTCGTCGTAAACGTACCTGCTGATGCTGAGATTGTAGTCAAATTCGAATATAAAATCGATATCCGGAAAGAAATCATCATTAAAAAATGAGGTGCATTATGGACTCGCTAAACAAGCATATCCGTGAATATAGGCTCCAGTTAAGCAAAGGGCAGATTCAGAAAGCCTACAAAGGAATTATGACATTTATGTCAAGCCTGAGCACCTATCTGGAGAGCAGTTATCCTGATTATACCCTTAGTGCCCTATATTTTGGCTATATGGACATGACCTACTTCGCCTTTACGCCAAAAAATTTGAAAAACAAGAAGCTAAAGATTGCCATCGTATATTTGCATGAAAAAGGCATATTTGAGGTTTGGCTGGCTGGAAATAACAGAAAGATCCAGGGGTCGTATTTGGATTTACTGCGCTGCAAAAATATTGGCAATTATCAATTGTCCCAGTTTCTTCCAGGTGTGGATTCCATCATTGAATCAGTCCTGGTTGAGAAGCCGGATTTTGACCGTCCTGAGGAGCTTAAGAAGCAAATTGAAGGAAAGACGATTGAATTTGTTAATGCTATCATTTCTTATTTGTCTGACATTGATAATTGAGAAGATAAAAGGGGGTATCAAAGATGATAGAGAAAGTTAAAGAAGTCCTTCAGGAGAACCATCTTTGTGTTTTGTGTACAGAGAGCAGCGGTAATCCTTACTGCTCTTTGATGACCTATCTCCTTAGCGAGGATGGTTCCATTCTATATATGACGGCCAGTATGAAATCCAGGAAATATTTGAACCTTCAAAGTAATCCCAAAGTCAGCCTCCTTATCGATACCCGTCTGAAGCCTGGGGACTCGATTATTTCCATTACTTTGGAAGGAGTAGTTCAG
>JAAXUP010000192.1 GCA_013335935.1 Eubacteriaceae bacterium
TTAAAATACAGCGATGATCACGAGGTACTTAGAAAAATATCCATCATAAAGCATATCAATAAGCAAAAACTGGCAAGATACATTTACGACACGAAAGGGATAAAAGTCAACCCATATTCCATCTTTGACGTACAGGTCAAGCGGATCCATGAGTATAAGCGTCAGCTGATGAATGTCCTTTATATCATACATCTTTACGGACAGCTGAAAGACAATCCAAATCTGGATATTGTGCCCAGAACCTTTATATTTGCAGGGAAAGCGGCACCGGGGTACTATATCGCAAAGGAAATCATCAAGCTGATCAATACCGTTGCCGATAAAATCAACAATGACATTACCATTAAGGACAAGATCAAGGTCGTATTCCTGGAGAATTACAGCGTGACCCTGGCTTCCAGGCTGATTCCGGCTGCCGATGTCAGCCAGCAGATTTCTACCACTACCAAAGAAGCCTCCGGGACGAGCAACATGAAATTCATGATGAACGGAGCCATCACCCTGGCAACACTGGATGGGGCGAACATTGAAATCATGAATGAGGTAGGGGAAGAGAATATTGTTATTTTCGGCATGAAAGAGAATGAAGTCTACGACTATTATCATAAGGGGAACTATGATCCCCTGAGTATTTATCACAAGAATTTAGACTTGAAAGCATCCATCGACAAACTGGTCAATGGGTATTTCAAAGTGTCCTATGGTGAGTTCCAGCCGATTTTTGATTCTCTTGTCAAATACGGCGACAGGTTTTTCATCCTGAAGGATTTCGAGGACTATACCATTGCTCAGGAAAAAATCAATAATTTATACTTGAACAAAGACCGGTGGGCATCCATGTCCCTTGCAAATACGGCAAGCTCAGGTGCTTTTTCTTCAGACTACACCATACTGAGATATGCAAAGGAAATATGGGGAATCGAAAGTCAGCGCAGTTAATATCTGTTTGGAAAGGTAGAAGAATTTATGATGCATAAGGCATATAAAATAACTGAAAAGAAGCTGGGGTGCAGCTATTCCCCTGAATCGACGGTATTCCGAGTCTGGGCGCCTTCAAGACAAGTCGTTAAACTGATGGTTTATAATAACTTTCTGGAGGTCAGAAGAAAGCTATATCCCATGATAAAAGATGAAGACGGCGTTTTTGAAGTGGAAATAGCTGGGGATCTAAAAGGAAAATTTTACACCTTTCAGCTGGACCTGAAGCTTGAGGTTACCGATCCATACGCTGTGGCATCCTCACTGAACAGCCTGAAGTCGGCTGTAGTTGATCTTAAGGAGACAAACCCTGAAGGCTGGGAAGACCATGTCGTACAAAACGACAGCACGGAATGCGATGTGATCGTTTATGAAGTCCATATGAAGGACTTTACTGGGCATGAGACCTCAGGGGCGAAATTTAAGGGCAAATATCTGGGAATGGCTGAAAATGACACCTGGTTCGAGGACGTAAAAACAGGCCTTTCACACCTGAAGGAGCTTGGGGTTACCCACGTCCATCTCCTGCCCATATACGATTACCTTACCGTAGATGAAAGCGCCGAAGCGTTTAATGATGAATACAATTATAACTGGGGCTATGATCCCGAGCACTACAATGTCCCGGAAGGATCCTATGCCACCGAGCCTTCAAATCCCATATCCAGAATCAAGGAACTTAAAACTCTTATACTGGAAATGCATAAGGCAGGCTTTAAGGTCATCATGGATGTGGTTTACAATCATACCTACCGTGGAAAAGATTCAAACTTCAATATGCTGGCGCCCAATTACTATTTCAGACGAAGGGAAGACGGCACCTTTTCAGATGGGTCAGGCTGCGGAAATGAGCTAGCCACCGAAAATGACATGGTCCGAAAGTTCATCATTGAATCACTGGTTTTCTGGGCAACAGAGTACAAGATCGATGGTTTCAGATTTGACCTGATGGCTCTTATCGACATCGATACGGTAAAAGAGGCTGTGGATGTTCTTAGGCTGATCAATAAAGACATCATGATTTTTGGCGAACCCTGGACAGCGGGGCTGACCACTCTTCCAGACAATAAAACCACAACCAAGGGAAGACAGAGTGAATTGAACTTTGCTTTACTGAACGATACCTATCTGAACAGCATCAAGGGGGACGGAAATGGAGGGGGCAGGGGGTTTGTCCACGGAAATTCCGATTGTAAGAATGATGCGGAAACCAGCATCGCGGGTTCGATTTTCTACGATTATGGGCATATCGGATTTGCTGCAAAACCTTCCGAGTCCATAAACTATATCAATTCCCACGATAATCTGATCCTCTTCGACAAGATGCGAAAGGTCTTTCCTTACATTTCAGATGTGGATAATGACAAGCTCAATCGTCTGGCTTTTGGAGTGCTTTTTACTTCACAGGGGATTCCCTTGATTCATGCGGGGAACGAATTTTTAAGAGAAAAGCATATGATCGACAATTCCTATAATGCATCTTTCAAGATCAATGCCATCGACTGGTCCCTTAAGAAAAAGAATGCCGGATTTTACAGTTACTTCAAAGACCTGATTGCATTAAGGAAAGAACGATTCGAATTCAGAATGAATACAACACAGGAAATCAAGGAAAAGCTTAAGTTTTTCCATATTCCCTCCAGCAGCAACTGCATCGGTCTCACCATTGAAACCGACCATAAATTTCTGCTGGTGGTCTATAATGCCCATGAAAACCCATCCCTGC
>JAAXUP010000028.1 GCA_013335935.1 Eubacteriaceae bacterium
TCCTTTCCATTGTCTTAAAATTGTTTTTTTTGTTATTTTGCATAATGTATATGGTATAATCTGTACAGAACAAGAATAGCGTCTGCGACGCGATATTCGCGTATACTAGGAAAATTTGGACCCAGCGAGCTAGTCGAACTATCCTAGTATAAAACAAAAAATATTTGCCAAAAGAGGTCAGCCATGAAGATAGGACCAAAACAAATACTGCCGGCTTTATTGCTTGTGGCATTATCAGCATTTCTTTATTATCTCCATTATATCTTTTTTGGGGATATACACCATATTTTAATCTATCTGATTGGAGATATCGCTTTTCTTCCAATCGATATCCTGCTTGTCAGCATCGTCTTTCACAGGATACTTGACAACAAAGAAAAGAAATCACGTCTGAAAAAATTGAATATGGTTATTGGCACCTTTTTTACGGAAACAGGAACCGGGCTGATCAGTTTGTTTTTATCCCAGTCAGACAGTCAGGAAAAACTTGCTCAAAATCTGAAGATCGATTTAAGCTGGAAGAAAAGTGATTTCATCAATTCCAGAAAAAATCTGCTTTCCATGGATTGCAGCCTTCATTTCAACTCAGGGGATTATTTCCGTCTTAAAGATTTTTTGTTGAATAAAAGAGATTTTCTGTTGAAAATTCTTGAGAATCCCATTGTTATGGAACATGAAAGCTTTACCGACCTGATGATGTCCATATTCCATCTTGAGGAAGAACTTTCTATGAGATCTGATCTTCAAAGGCTCTCAAAGGAAGACAGGAATCACCTCCTCATAGATTCCCACCGTGTAGTCACAAACCTTTACAGAGAGTGGCTTTTGTATCTGGAACATTTGAAAGAGGATTATCCATATTTGTATTCCTTTGCGGTGAGGACTAATCCATTCGATCCAGATGCCCATGTGGAGTTTGGAGAAAAACCGGAATTCGTTGAATGATCTATTCCGGTTTTCTCCAGTAACCTGTTGTCTGAGCCTATTATTTTTTTATATTACAATGTATACAGAATACAGTATGTTGAAAGGAGAAACAAAAAAATGAATAAAAGTGAATTTGTAAAAGGAAAATGGTCTAAAGAAGTCAATGTGCGTAATTTTATACTTAAAAATGTAACTCCCTATTATGGAGACGACAGCTTTCTTAAAGGCCCTACGGATAAAACCAAAAAAGTCTGGAATGCCCTTTCCGGTCTTCTTGATGAAGAAAGAAAAAGAGGCGGAATATTCGATATTGATACGAAAACAGTTTCTACCATCGCATCCCATGAAATTGGATATATCGACAAAGAGAATGAAGTTATTGTGGGACTGCAGACAGACACTCCTTTAAAAAGAGCCATCATGCCCTTTGGCGGTATCCGAATGGTGGCAAAAGGTTGTGAAGCCTATGGTTATAAGCTTGATCCTGGTGTTGAAGAAGTATTCACAAAATATCGAAAAACTCACAATTCAGGTGTTTTCGATGCCTATACCGATGAAATGAAAGCGGCAAAAAAAGCCGGTGTAATCACAGGATTGCCTGATGCCTACGGAAGAGGCAGGATCATCGGAGATTACCGGAGAGTCGCTCTTTATGGGGTGGACAGACTGATAGCGGATAAGGATGCCGAAAAGAAGCAGTGTTCCATTCATTTAGCCGAAGAATACTATATCCGGTTAAGAGAAGAAATCTCTGAACAAATCGCTTCTCTAAAAGAACTTAAGATCATGGCGAAAAAATATGGTTTTGACATTTCGGTTCCAGCAAAAAATGCATCTGAAGCTGTCCAATGGGTGTATTTTGCTTATCTCGCTTCCGTGAAGGAGCAAAATGGCGCTGCCATGAGTTTGGGCAGGGTTTCCAGTTTTCTGGATATCTTCATCGAAAAAGATATGAAAGCCGGCATACTAACCGAAGAGGAAGCTCAGGAACTTATCGATCAATTCGTAATAAAGCTGAGGATCGTAAGATTTCTCAGGACACCAGAGTATGACAATCTTTTCAGCGGAGATCCGACCTGGGTCACTGAAAGTATTGGCGGTATGGCTACAGATGGAAGAACCCTGGTAACCAAAACCTCCTATCGTTTTCTTCATACGTTATACAACCTGGGTCCTGCTCCTGAGCCTAACATGACTGTACTCTGGTCTGAAAATCTCCCGGACAACTTTAAAAAGTTCTGTTCCAGGGTTTCCATTGATACCAGCTCCATCCAGTACGAGAGCGATGATATCATGCGGGATTATTACAATGACGACTACGGTATCGCATGCTGTGTTTCAGCCATGCGTATCGGACAACAGATGCAATTTTTCGGAGCAAGATGCAATCTCGCAAAAGCCTTGTTGTATGCCATAAATGGCGGCAAGGATGAAATGAGCGGCAAGCAGATCGGACCGGAATTTAAGATCCTGACTTCACAGTACCTGGATTATGATGAAGTGCAGAGTAGTTTTGACAACACCCTGGACTGGCTTGCAGAACTCTACATCAACACCCTTAACGTGATCCATTATATGCATGACAAATATTGCTATGAGAAAATTCAGATGTCTCTACATGATATGGAAGTGCTCAGGACTATGGCTTGCGGTATTGCAGGACTTTCCGTAGTGGCAGATTCACTTAGTGCCATCAAATATGCTAAGGTTAAAACCATACGTAATGAAGAAGGACTTGTGGTGGATTATGTGATTGAAGGAGATTATCCTAAATTCGGAAATAATGACGACAGGGTGGATGAAATCGCTGCGGATGTGGTCAAACTTTTTATGGGAAAACTGAGAAAGCAGAAAACTTACAGAAATTCAGTTCCTACCCTTTCCATACTTACCATAACTTCCAATGTTGTTTATGGTGAGAAAACAGGAAATACCCCTGATGGCAGAAAAACCGGAGAACCTCTGGCACCGGGAGCTAATCCTATGCATGGCAGAGACAAAAATGGCGCCTTAGCAGTACTTTCTTCTATTGGAAAGCTCCCTTACGAACATGCTCAGGATGGAATCTCCTATACTTTTTCAATTATTCCGAAAGCTTTAGGCAAGGACGATTTTGACCGGATCAATAATATGAAAGCCCTGCTGGACGGTTATTTCCTTAATGGCGGCCACCATATCAATGTCAATGTCTTTGAGAAGGAAACTCTTTTAGACGCCATGGAACATCCAGAGAAATATCCTCAGCTTACCATAAGGGTTTCCGGCTACGCAGTAAACTTTGTTAAGCTAAACAGAAAACAGCAGATCGATGTTATCAACAGGACCTTCCACGAAAAAATCTGATGGGAGTTGATCCAAAGTGGAAAATAAAATTACAGGAAGAATAAATTCGTTGGAAACTTTCGGCACAGTGGATGGCCCGGGTATAAGATTTATCGTTTTTATGCAGGGATGCCCCTTAAGGTGCATCTACTGCCATAACCGGGACAGCTGGGACATAAATGGCGGCCGTGAAGTTTCAGTGGATGAGATCATGACAGACTTACTGAAATATAAGGAATATTTTATGCGGTCAGGAGGTGGAATCACTGTCTCAGGAGGCGAACCCACCCTTCAGGCTGAATTCGTAACAGAGCTCTTCAAAAGATGCAAAGCGTCCGGGATACACACTGCCCTGGACACATCCGGCTTTGCCGAGGTTTCAGGGCTGGATGAACTTTTGAGCTACACCGACCTGATCCTATTGGACGTTAAACAAACTGATGAGATGAAGCATAGAGAAATCACAGGTGTAGGACTTGAGAAGATCCATCGATTCACTGAGTACATTTCTAAAAAAAATATTCCGGTATGGATAAGGTATGTCCTTGTTCCGGGATACACAGATGGTATGGAGGATCTGGATAAGGCTGCTTCATTCATTGGAAAATTTAAAAATATCGAAAAAGTTGAAGTTCTGCCTTACCATGGCATGGGCCAGTGTAAATGGGACAGCCTGGGTAAGGAATATCAACTTAAAGATCTGACTTCCCCTGATGATCAGGAGGTTAAGCGAGCAAAAATAATACTAAGCTCTCATCTTCAGCCAACTCATTTATGACTAAGGGACAAAGAAAAATGAAATGATCCAAAAGGATCATTTCATTTTTTTATCGATCAAATATGCACCATGTCCCATGGGGCAAACCTGGCACCAGCTTCTCGGTTTAAAAATAATTCCCAAGAGTGTTCCAATCAGGAAGGATATGAACATCATCCTAAAAATAACTGTTGCAATTTCCACAAACCCCCCTCCACTTCTGATTGACAACCATGAAAATGCAAATATCATCAAAACCAGGATTCCATTTTTTACTTTTTTTGTCCGCCATGACTTTGGCAGAGTATTATTCATTGAAATTTTATCCAGGACATTCCCAAAAAAAGAACCTCTTGGGCATACTTTAGAGCAATGAGCTTTCCCATGACCTTTTAGTGCCAGATAGACTGGGTGCCCCATACATACCAGGCCAAATATTCCAAATCTTCTGTCTAAAAATGAGAGAATAAAAAATCCCAGGATAATTACATAACTCCATGACTGAATATTTTTTATAACCTTTTTTTCTTTAGTGATCTTCATATCAATTCACCCTTTCAAGCATAAAATATTCTGCTGAAACTTCTGCCTCATAGAAGCAGCTGCTTATTCAACATTATAATATTCTCTTCAAAAGAATAATGTGACTTAAGTCACATATGATAAATTATCCTCGAAATAAAGTGATCCTGCCTCTTCCTAATGCAATTTTCCCTTCATCCTTAAGCATCTTCAATTTTCTCGTAACCACCTCACGGGATGTACCAATATCTCGGGCAATGATTTCGTGGGTGACAAATACATTTTGATTTTCATCACAATGATCTATAAGGTAGTTTTTTATCCTGGTTTTCACATCGAATAATGACGCCGACTCTACCTGTTCATACGCATAAATCAGTTTACCGGCCATCTGACCGAAAATATACTTCTGAATATTATGATCACTGTGATAGAGCTGAAAAAATAATGGAGCAGGGATAAGGAGTATGGCGCTGTTCTCTTCAGCAATCGCATTGAAACTATAATTCATCTCGCCTAGCAGACAAAGTGCAGCCAGAAGACAGATCTCACCCTTGCTCAATCTGAACAATGTCCTCTCTTTTCCTTCATCTGTATTTTTATAAAATCTTATCCTTCCACTTATGATCATAGGGACTCCTGAGCAGCCTTCCCCTTCAATCTGAAGAAACCGTCCCTGCTGGACTTCAATTATTTCACCCGATTTTTCAATCATTCTTAATTCATGATCGGGCAGTCCTTTAAACATATCAAATATCTTTTTTACATTTCTCTTCATGATATCCCCATCGCTTCCCGAATAATGCTTATCCTAATAATCTTTCACATTAGTAGTTTATAACATTATTTGATATTTTAAAACCTGCAAAGGTTTACTTTGAACTAAAGGTTGACGTCTTGTATACAGAATACTACAATTAACTTGTACTCGTTAATAATTTAACAGGAGGTGTGTTATGCATACGATTAAAGTCTGTGTTGGAAGTGCATGTCATCTAAAAGGTTCCTACGAAATAATCGAGATTTTTAAATCTCTGATCAAAGAAAAAAAATTATCTCACGAAATCGAACTGAGAGGTGCCTTTTGCCTGGGAAAATGTACAGAAGGTGTCTCGATTCAAATCAATGAAGGAGAGATCTTGTCTGCAACCGTCCAGGATGCTGAAAACATCATAAATGAGCTCTCAGGTAAATGCTGATGGACATCATTAATTTTTCCAAAGCAAACTGCAAAAACTGCTATAAGTGCGTCAGAAGCTGCCAGATCAAAAGCATTAAGGTAAAAGATGGTCAAGCTCAGATTGACAACGACCTGTGTATCGGATGCGGAACTTGTCTAACCATATGTCCTCAAAATGCCAAATCAATCATCAGCGACCTGCCTTACATACAAAGTCTGATTCATAATAATGCTAAAGTGGCTGTAAGTCTGGCTCCCTCCTTCCCCTCAGCTTTTGCTGGGGATGACCCCTTAAAGGTCATCACGGCATTGAAACTCCTGGGGTTCAGCATCGTGGAAGAGACCTCTATCGGAGCAGAGCTGGTCTCAGATGAGTACTACAAGCTCTACAGGGATAGCGAGGCTAAGCACATCATCACAACATCCTGTCCAACCATTAACTATCTTTTTGAAACTTACTACCCTGAAAAACTCAAATATCTTGCGCCAGTAGTGTCCCCCATGATTACTCATGGAAAAATCCTGCGAAGAAAATATCCTGATCACAAGCTGGTTTTTATTGGTCCCTGCATATCTAAAAAATTTGAAGCCAGTAAAACGGAAGGAACACATTACGACGGCGTCATCACTTTTGACGAACTTAATCATTGGCTGGAATACCGGGGTATGGATATCACAAAACTGGAACCCTCTGATCCTGACAGTTCCGATTGCGGAAATGCACGATTCTATCCCCTGGCTGGAGGTGTCATTAAAAGCACCTTCAAAGAAGAAAGCCATGACAGAAAAATATTTAAGGTAGATGGGCTTAGTGATGCCATAGACCTTATTGAAAGCCTGGAGCAAGATTACGACCATAAGACATGGATCGAAATGAATGCCTGCCACGAAGGCTGTATTAACGGCCCAGGCAACACACTAAGTCCCTATGGAAAATCAAGAAGGAGTGATAAGGTCAAGGATTATATCGAGAACATGCCCCAATCTGAGATTACCCCTTCCCCAGCAAAATTTGCAGATTTAAATCTATCCAGAAATTTTCAGGACAGAAGCATAAAGTTGCCCTTGCCTTCGGAAGCCGAAATAAAGGAAATCCTTATGGATATCGGCAAACATACCAGGGAGGATGAGCTAAACTGCGGTACCTGCGGGTATGATACCTGCCGGGAAAAGGCTGTCGCCGTCTTTCAGGGCATGGCTGAAAAAGAAATGTGTCTGCCCTTTATGAGAAGCAAAGGAGAGACACTCTCCAATCTTATCATATCCAGTACCCCCAATGGGATCCTGGTAACCGACAAATTTTTCAACATCATTGAATTCAACCCTTCAGCGGAGAAAATTTTTGAAAGACGTGCAAGGGATATGGTTTTTTCCTCTGCGCTGGTATTTTTAAAGGACCTGGATTTTGATCGCATCAAGTCTTACCCGAATACCATTAAAGACGAAGTGATTTATCTGGCTGACTTTGACCTCTATATAAAGTATACCATTCTGTACATGGTGGATCAGGAACTGTATATCTTTATCGTAAATGATATTACAAAACAGACCAAGGGAAAGGAACGGATCCGGCAGATGCGGGACAATGCCCTTGGCATGGCACAGGAGGTTATTGACAAACAGATGAGGGTTGCCCAGGAAATTGCAAGCCTTCTTGGTGAAACCACTGCGGAGACAAAAGTAACGCTGACCCAGCTTAAAAAGCTTGTACAGAGAGAAAACGGTGACTGATATGAGTGTTTTTTTTGATGTATCCTACGACAGTATCAATAAATTTTCCGAGGAATTATGCGGCGACCATGTGGAGATCTCCAAGGGGGATGATTACGTGATCGTGGTTCTGGCTGATGGTTTGGGCAGTGGAGTCAAGGCCAATATTCTTGCCACCTTAACCTCAAATATCGCGGCTACTATGCTTAGAAAGGGTTCCACCATCGACGAGGTGGTGGATACACTGACCCACACCCTGCCAGTTTGTAAAAAAAGAGGCCTTGCCTATTCAACCTTTACCATCATTCAGGTATTCAACCGTGGGGATGCCTATATTGTAGAATTTGACAATCCCCAGCTGCTACATATTAGAAACAACAGGATCACCCCTTTTGAAAGAAAAGAAATCGTATTTGCGGACCGGACGATCTACGAAGGAAGGATAAAGGTTGCCATCGGAGATTCTCTTGTAGCCTTTACCGATGGTGTTGTCCATGCCGGAATTGGAGAAGTACTTAATCTGGGCTGGGGATACCATGACGTTTGCAATTTCCTTGAAGCCTACTGCAGCTATAACACCAGTGCGAAAGCCATCACAAAACATCTTCTTGGGGCTTGCAATGACCTTTATTGCGACAGACCCGGAGATGATACCACCGTCCTTACGGTGAAGATCGTGGAGCCTCAATATATCAATCTTTTTACAGGTCCACCTAAAGAAAAATACAAGGACAAAATCATCTGTGACCTTTTATTTCAAAACCGCGGAAAAAAAGTAGTTTGCGGTGGAAGCGCTGCCAATATTATCGCCAGAGAAACCGGTAAGGAAATCCATACGGATCTCAGTACCCTCAGCAAGAAGGTTCCTCCCATTGGCCAAATCCAGGGATTGGACCTGGTCACCGAAGGTGTGCTCACCCTGTCAGAAACCATTGCGATAATAACAAGCTACAACCGGGGACTCTATAATGAAAAGTCCCTTCAAGAGAACAACGGGGCGTCCATGCTTGCTGAACTTCTTATTAATCAATGCACTCACCTGACCATCATCATGGGAAATGCTATAAATCCCGCACATCAGAATCCCAATTTCCCTGAGGATCTCAGCCTTAAATGGAAATTGATCCAACAGCTCATCGACCTGATGAAGGATATGGGCAAAGAGGTGGAGACGGTGTTTATTTAGGTGGTTGGGAAAGGCAAAAATGTTGAAGTGTTGAAATGCTTAAATCTGGCATACTTAGGATAAATTCAATTTACAATGTACAATTTACAATGTACAATAAGCGTTCATTTTAGAAAACATATTTCACGGATAAACGCTTAGAGTATGATTTTCTAAAATGCTTTTAATTCAATAAGGATTTTGATTCTTCGGAAGCTCAAATACTGTATACTTACGACTTACGACTTAGGACTTATGACTTGCAACTAGGGACTAGTGACAAGGGACTGGCGACTCGTAGTGAGGCTGGTTGCTATTGGGTGGTGAAATCCATATCCTTTTGATATAATAAGAGTATCTTTAACTTGGAGGCTGGATATGAGGGAGTACACGACGTTTACTGATATTCGCGATGCTGCAAATAATAATCAAATTTTTGTCCTGCTGGTGAAGTCCAAAAACTGCGGAGTTTGTGAAGCGATATATGAAAGGCTGCTGTCACTTACGGAAAAATATGGCCAAGTTGTTTTTGGCTTCTGCATGTCTGAGAAGGTCCCTGAGTTTACAGGACAGAACCTGATTTTCACCGTGCCTGCCGTGCTGGTATTTGCAGATGGCAAGGAAGTGGAGAGGCAGGCCAGATTCATCGACTTCAAAAGTTTGGAAGAAGCGATCCAATCGATTATTAATTCAAGGGGGAAATAACAATGAAAAAAAGAGAATTCAAATATGACATTATGCCCGAAATTAAATCAAGGTGGTCTCCCAGAGCGATCAGTGAAAAAAAACTCTCTGATACGGACATCAACGCTATCCTGGAGGCTGCTTCTTTTGCCCCCTCCTGCTTCAACGAACAGCCCTGGCGATTCATTTTGGCCAAAGACACCGCAGCTTTAGAGAAGATGCGAACTTTACTTACTCCCTCCAATCAGCTATGGGCAGGAAAAGCACCTCTCCTGATCATGGTTTTATCTGTAAAAAGTTTTGAACATAATGGAAAGGATAATTTTTGGAATATATTCGATGCAGGAACATCATGGGGTTATATGTCTCTGGAGGCAGAAAGAAGGGGTATCATTACCCACGCCATGGGCGGTTTCAATAAAATGAAGGCTCGGGAAGCTTACAATATTTCCGATGAATACAACGTGATCAGCGTTATCGCTGCAGGTTACTATGGAAATCCAGAAGAACTCCCCCATGACCTTCAGGAGAGAGAATACCCGGCCTGCAGAAAATCCGTGGAAGAACTTATCATTAAATAAATTGTTAAAACCGCAAAAAGACCGATACGCTACTGAATGAACATCCAGTCATTGTATCGGTCTTTTTCATAATTATTTTAATTCTGAGGTGCAGTGAGGGCATCTCGTAGCATCGATATTGACATCCTCATAACAATAAGTGCATTTTTTCGTTGTGATCGGTGCGGGTTCTTCCACTTTTTTGGGTCTAAGATGATTAAACCACTTGATGGCCATGAATATTGAGAAAGAGACGATCAAAAAGTTGATGACGTTATTGATAAAAAGTCCATAATTAAAAGTCAGCGCTCCAGCGGCTTGAGCATCCGCCAAAGTGGCGAATTCTCCGTCCCCAAAAACGACAAAAAGATTTGTAAAATCTACGTTCCCAATAATCAGTCCAATCAGGGGCATGATAATGTCGGTAACCAATGATGCGATGATCTTACCAAAAGCGCCCCCAATGATCACACCAACAGCAAGATCTACAACATTTCCTTTTAATGCAAATTCTTTAAATTCCTTAAGCATACAATTCACCTCCTGTAAAATATTTAATGATCCTTTTATATTATATCCTAATCTTAACCACTAAATCATAAATTTTGTAAATTCAGCATTATTGTTTCACCTGGTTTCAATACTTTTTTTGTATGATCCAAATTTGAGTTATCCTGGGATACCAATTCCAAGTATTTTAAATTACTGGAAAACTGTCCCCTGTTAGTAACTTTAATAACGCTGCTGGATGACTGCGATGTCTCATTTTCTGTAATGCAATCAATAAGCAAATCTATATACGCTGGTTTTCTGTATGTGTAGTTCTGCACAAAGAAACCCCGCCATAATCTTCCGTTTGATGCCTTGAAATCGGGCGTTCCTTCCATAGATTCAAGGATAACCTCCCTGTTTGGGGAATTGCTGTCATAGATGAAGATGATGATTTTACCCTGGGATGGTTCAGCATATCCGTAGGCTACAACTTGATGATTCTTTGTTACATCGGATATTTTTGAGCCGCTTATCAAGCCTAATACAACGGGATTTCCCTTATCGATGGATTTCTTCAGTTTAGGAAATTCGACTAATTTAGTTTTTCTTGAAATCTTAAAAACAACCTCATCACTGGTTGTTGTCCATTTAGGAAATTTATAAGAAGAAAAGGTAAGTAAACTATGTATCGATCTTTTGGAGATATAATCACCCAAAATGCTCCCGTCCGGAGGAACCATTTTATTTGGAAAGTCTTTACTTTCATGGGTTGGCACAGGGAGTTTTGCGTAATAGTAATCTAAAGAAGCAAATGCCATACCACCGCATCTTCCCCTTGATTCAATTTTGCCAAAGGGGGTTTTAAAAATGGTATTTATAAAATTGTTGCTAAAATGAAAGCCATGCTTCAAAGGCGTAAATTCAGTTTTAACCATCATTTTTTTCGAATTTCCTTCTCCCATTATAGTGTAATGCTCGATCTCCGCTTTGCTTCAATCTCGTAACACTTTCCAAGCTTCGCTTGTTATTGAGTGAGAGCTACGCTCTCACTCAATGATAGGGTCTGCGACGCTTTATTCAAGTAGACAAGGAAAGTTTGGACCCCAGCAAGCTAGTCGAACTTTCCTTGTCTAAAATAAGAATACCCCGCATCTGCGGGGATATTTTCAAGTATTGAAGTGGTCCTTGACTTTATCCCAGAAGGATTTTGATTGTTCGTGGATTTCGTGGTCCCCTGAAGATTGTGCAAACTTCTTAAGGATGTCTTTCTGCTCTGCATTCAACTTTTTAGGCACTTCTACCTTTACTTTGACATACTGGTCGCCTTTGCCATAACCTCTTGGATTTACTACGCCTCTGCCCTTTAAACGGAAGGTCTGATGTGACTGCGTGCCCTCAGGAATGGAAAACTTGACCTGTTCTACGGTTTTTTTCTTTTCATTCAGGGATGGGATCAATATTTCATCTCCCAATGCAGCCTGAACAAAGGTTATGGGAATCTCGCATAAAAGGTCCATTCCTTCCCTTACAAAGAACGGATGGGTTTTGACCGTTATATAAATATAAAGATCACCTCTTCTTCCACCCAGAGTGCCCAATTCGCCTTCTTCCCTTAATGGAAGCACAGAGCCATCTTCAACGCCTGAAGGAATATTTACATTGATTACTTTTTCTTTTCTTTTTGTTCCCTGACCGCCGCAGGCTGTGCACGGTTTGGAGACCGTTTTCCCTTTTCCGCCGCATTTATCACACGTTCTTACAGACTGCATGACGCCAAAGGGAGTTTTTTGATTGACCCTGATTTGTCCTGCACCGCCGCACCTGTCACAGGTCTGAATATCGCTTTCTTTTTCAGCGCCCTTGCCATGGCAGACTTCACATTCTTCATCACGGCTGATTTTTATTTCTTTTTCAACACCAAAGACAGCTTCCTCGAAGGTCAGGGTGATTCCTACCTTGATGTCTGCTCCCTTTTGCGGTCTGTTTGACCTCTGGCCGGAAAAACCTCCGCCAAACATATCGAAAATATCACCAAATATATCTTCAAATCCGCCAGTTCCTCCACCAAAACCTCCATAACCGCCCCCGCCATTTCCCATTCCGGCATGTCCGAATTGGTCATATTGGGTTCGTTTAGATGAATTGCTTAAGATTTCATAGGCTTCATTCACTTCTTTGAAGTTTTCCTCAGCTTCCGCGTTATCAGGGTTCCTGTCAGGATGATATTTCATCGCCATTTTTCGATATGCTTTTTTTATATCATCCTCTGAAGCATTTTTATCAACGCCCAGCACTTCATAATAATCTCTTTTACTCATTATTCCACTCCTTGTACAGTCTTCAAGGTTATATTATAGGCACAAACAGGCAACCAAAGCAATAGCTTTGGTTGCTGTTAACCTTTAAAATTCAATTCTTCTTATTTCTTATCATCATCCACGACTTCATAGTCTGCATCGACAACATCGTCCTGTGCGCTTTGCGCTGAGTCCTGGGTCTGTTCTTCACCCTGGCCCTGAGCTGACTGCTCGTACATTCTCTGAGACAATGGGAAGAATGATTCATTGAGCTCTTCTGTTGCTTTTTTTATCGCTTCAACATCGGTTCCTTCCATTTTGGATTTCAGGTTCTTGACGGCATCTTCAACCTTTTGTTTTTCCTCGGCAGATGCTTTGTCTCCCATATCCTTCAGGGATTTTTCGATCTGGTAGATCGTAGAGTCCCCAGTGTTCTTAGCTTCTACTTCTTCTTTCTTTTTCTTATCTTCTGCAGCAAATTTCTCAGCCTCTTTAACTGCTTTTTCGATTTCATCATCACTCATATTTGTCGTTGATTGAATCACAACATTCTGAGACTTTCCTGTTCCCAAATCCTTAGCGGAAACATTAACGATTCCATTAGCGTCGATATCGAAGGTAACTTCAATTTGAGGAATTCCCCTGGGTGCAGGTGCTATCCCTGCAAGCTGGAATCTTCCCAACGTTTTGTTATAGGTTGCCATTTCTCTTTCCCCTTGAAGCACATGGATGTCAACAGCTGTCTGGCTGTCAGCTGCAGTTGAGAAGATCTGGCTTTTCTTTGTAGGAATAGTGGTATTTCTTTCGATGAGTTTGGTGAATACTCCACCCATGGTTTCGATTCCCAGTGAAAGAGGAGTTACATCCAAAAGGAGAACATCCTTGACTTCACCGGCTAAAACGCCTGCCTGGATAGCCGCGCCTATTGCAACGCATTCATCTGGGTTGATGCCTTTATAAGCGTCTTTACCAGTGATTTTTTTTACGGCATCCTGTACTGCCGGAGTTCTTGTAGAACCTCCAACAAGTATGATCTTGTTTAACTGATCAGCGCTAAGCTTGGAATCTTTCATTGCGTTTCTTACAGGACCTACTGTTCTTTCTACCAGGTCAGCAGTAAGTTCGTCAAATTTCGCCCTTGTCAAAGTCATATCCAGATGCTTGGGTCCATCCTGAGTAGCTGTTATGAAAGGAAGGTTTATATTTGAGCTCATTACCCCTGAAAGTTCGATTTTCGCTTTTTCTGCAGCTTCTTTAAGTCGCTGAAGTGCTATTTTATCATTTCTTAAATCAAATCCATTTTCTTTCTTGAATTCATCTGCCAGGTAATCAATGACTCTCTGGTCGAAATCATCGCCACCCAGGTGGTTGTCTCCATTGGTAGCAAGAACCTCAAACACCCCATCTCCAAGCTCCAGGATGGATACATCAAAAGTACCGCCACCAAGGTCATAAACCATGATTTTCTGGCTTTCTTCTTTATCCAGTCCATATGCCAGTGCAGCGGCAGTTGGTTCATTGATGATTCTCAGGACCTCAAGGCCGGCAATTCTTCCGGCGTCCTTGGTTGCCTGTCTCTGGCTGTCTGAAAAATATGCAGGTACGGTAATAACGGCTTTTTCTACTTTTTCTCCCAGGTAAGCTTCAGCATCCGCTTTAAGTTTCTGTAAGATCATTGCTGAGATCTGCTGAGGGGTGTAGTCGGTATTATCGATTGTTACCTTATGGTTTGTACCCATCTCTCTTTTGATGGATGAAACCGTTCTGTCAGGATTCGTTACCGCTTGTCTTTTGGCAACCTGTCCAACCAGTCTTTCACCGTCTTTTGCAAATGCTACAACCGAGGGAGTCGTTCTATTTCCTTCTGCGTTTGGTATAACGACAGGTTCTCCACCTTCAAGTACTGCTACGCATGAATTTGTTGTTCCTAAGTCGATACCGATTATTTTTTCTTTTCCCATAATGTAATTCCTCCAATTTAAAATATTTAATATTTAGATGTTATTCTCAACTTACTTCCTGCTGATTTTTACCATGGCAGGCCTAATTACCTTTTCTTTAAATTTATACCCTTTTTGAAAAACTTCAATTACCTTGTTATCGTCATACTCTTCTGATTCTTCCACAGCAACTCCATAATGGAAATTTGGATCAAATTCTGCGTTAGTGCAATCAATTTCCTCTAGTCCTTCTTTTTTAAGGGCCTCATTCAGCTGGACCAGGACCATTCTGACTCCATTTGCATAATCGTCATTGACGCCGCCCTCATCAAGGGATTTAACAGCTCTTTCAAGATTGTCAATTACCGGGAGTAGCTTTACTGAAAAATCTTCCAGCGCATATTTGAAGATTTCATCCTTCTCTCTTAAAGTCCTTTTTCTGAAATTGTCAAAGTCAGCCTGAAGCCTGATCATCTGATTAAGACAATTTTCTTCTTCCGTTTTGGCATTCTTCTCTTCCCAGTTGTCAAGTTCAGGTTCCTTTTCTACGGATTCCATGATTTCTTCTTCTTCATTTTTCATTTTTTCATTTTCCAATCGTATCACCCTTTGTATTTTCTTCACTTTTATTTAATTGGCTGTTTAGTTCCTGACTCAGGAAATTCATTACTGAGACGACATAATCATAATTCATCCGGATAGGTCCGATTACGCCTATGCTGCCAATATTCTCGCCGCCGATTTTATAAGTAGCGGTGATCAGGCTGCAATCTTGAAATTCTGCCACATGATTCTCAGTTCCGATAACAATATTGAGGGCATCCTTTCCGGCTTCGTTCAGGATCTGAACAAGTTTGCTTTTCTTTTCTATAATATCAAGAAAACTCTTCGCCTTCATGACATCGTAAAATTCAGGAAAGTTGAGTATATTGGTTATCCCATTGGAATAAACGCTGTCTTCCTGCTTCTTCAAAAGAATATCCTTAAAAATCGGTATGACTTCCTGAAGGAGCTGATTCTCTTCTATTGAAAGAGTTTCCAGCTTTTCGGTAAGATCACTTCCAATATTCTTGAAATTCGAATCCTTCACAATATGATTGAGGATATTATTCATCTTTACAAGCTCCTCATTTCCTACTGCTCTGGATAATCTGATTTCATAGTTCTTCACAATATTCTCTTTGGTGACTACCACCATCAGTACCCTCTCCTCCACTATGGGGATCAGCTGGACATGTTTGCAGTTAAGGGTATCCATCTGTGGAAAAAGGACGATGGATGTATAACTTGTCAGCCGGGAGATCATATTGGCGGTATGCTTGATGGCATTGTCGATTTCTTCAACGTACTGCCTGTAACTGTCTCTGATATCAGCTTCCAGGGTCTTCCCTAAATTGCTTATTTTCATCAGTTCATCCACATAAAGACGATATGCTTTTTGTGAAGGGATGCGTCCCGCAGATGTGTGGGGCTGTATCAGAAGACCCATCTCTTCCAGATCGGACATCTCATTTCTTATGGTAGCTGCGCTTACGCCAAAATTGTATTTTTTAGCGATCGTTCTGGATCCGACAGGTTCGGCGGTTTCAACATAATCTTTGATTATGGAATGCAGGATCAGAAGTTTTCTTTCTTTTTTTTCATCCATATTTCTCATCTCCGTTGTTAGCACTCTGCATGGTCGAGTGCTAATCTAATATTAAAATACCATCAAATAATTGTTTTGTCAATAGGTTTAAGTTAATATTAATCTTTGATAAAAGCTGAAAAAACCGAATTTGCAAAGTCCAGGCCTGTCCTGGTCAGCCGTATTCTATCCCCTGACTGTTCAATAAGCATTTTTCCTTTAATTTCTGATATTTCCTGCCCGTAATCCTCATTAATATCATTCCCAAATTTTCTTTGATATTCCAATACGGAGATACCTTCCATCTTTCGGAGCCCCAGGAACATAAACTCTTCTTTAAGTTCTTTAGAGGACAACTCAATGAAATTTTCTGAAGAATCCAATCCTTCTAAGTTCAAGTCAATATACCTTTTCATATCTGTCGTGTTATTGAATCGCTTATTCCCTGCAAAGGAATGGGCGCCAAGTCCCAAACCGATATACTCTTCAAGGCTCCAATAGACAAGATTATGTTTTGATTCATACCCTTTCCTGGCGAAGTTTGATATCTCATAGTGCAGATATCCTCTGGATTTAACGAAGTTCAGCAGATAGTCATACATTGTCCTTTCCAGATCTTCATCCAGTTCAAAATCACCTGTCTTGATCATTTCCATCAGAGGGGTGCCTTCCTCCGGGATCAGTCCATAGCTTGAGATATGCTCCGGATCAAACCCGGCAACGATCTCAAGGCTTTCCATGTAATCTTCAAGGGTTTGGTCGGGAAGACCACCCATAAGGTCTACATTGATGTTGTCAAAACCAACCGCACGCAAAATCCGGAAACTGTCTTCAAATTCCCTGAAAGTATGGATCCTTCCAATTTTTTTAAGGAGTCTGTCCTGGGTGCATTGAAGCCCTAGACTAGCTCTGTTGATACCGGCTGCCCGATAGCTCTCTGCTTTTCGGATATCCAGCGTACCGGGGTTTGCTTCAATGGTGATCTCCGCTTTTTGATCCAGATTGAAATTCCTTCTTAAGTGATCCATGATTTCTGAGATATGTATAGAATCAATATAGGTGGGAGTTCCCCCACCTATATAAATCGTTTTAATTGTCTTTTCTTTAATTAAAGGTTTTTTAATTTCTATCTCTCTAAGCAGCCCATGGATGTAGTCTTTTACTTCCTCCTCTTTCCCGGAGTAGGATAAAAAATCACAGTAGACGCATTTTGACTTGCAGAAAGGAATATGAACATATAAGCTCGTGCTATTCATTTGACCACCTTTTTCACTAATCCAGCTTGAGTACAGACATGAAAGCATCCTGTGGAACTTCAACGTTTCCTACCTGACGCATTCTTTTTTTGCCTTCCTTCTGTTTTTCAAGAAGCTTTCTCTTTCTGGAGATATCTCCCCCATAACATTTTGCGAGAACGTCTTTTCTCATGGCTCTGATGGTCTCTCTGGCAATAATTTTACCGCCAATGGCCGCCTGTATTGGGATTTCAAACATTTGTCTGGGAATCGCATCCTTCAGCTTTTCACAGATCAGGCGTCCCCTGTTGTAGGCTTTGCTTTTATGGACTATGAAGGAAAGGGCATCAACCACTTCCCCATTCAGGAGGATATCAAGTTTAACCAGATCTGACCGTTCATAATTTTTCACTTCATAATCAAAGGAGGCATAGCCTTTTGTTCTTGATTTTAGAGCATCGAAGAAATCATAAATGATTTCATTCAGAGGAAGTTCATATTCCAAAACAGCCCTTGTTTCTTCCATATAATGCATTGTCTTATATTCGCCCCGTCTTTCCTGACAAAGCTCCATAATTGAGCCCACATATTCTTTTGGAACCATGATAGAGGCTTTTACAATAGGCTCCTCCATATATTCAATTTCCACTGCAGGGGGCAGGTTGGTTGGGTTATCTACCCAGATTTCTTCCCCGTTGGTTTTTTTGATTTTATAGATGACACTAGGCGCTGTGGTCACCAGATCGATGTTATACTCTCTTTCAAGTCTTTCCTGGATGATTTCCATGTGAAGAAGACCCAGAAAGCCGCACCTGAAGCCAAATCCCAGGGCTACCGAGGTATCCGGCTCAAACATAAGGGAAGCATCGTTTAGCTGCAATCTCTCCAGGGATTCCTTCAGGTCTTCATATTTCGCGCCATCTGCGGGATAGATCCCACAGTAAACCATCGGTGTGACTTTCTTGTAGCCTGGCAGCATTTCTTTTGCCGGATTGCTGGCGTCAGTGATGGTATCACCAACCCTTGAATCCTTGACATTTTTTATGCTTGCGGTTACGTAGCCTACATCTCCGCTGGTTAGCTCGGCAACCGGCAGGAGGGCATTCACGAACACGCCCACTTCATCCACATCAAAAATCTTTCCGGTGGCCATCATTCTGATTTTCGTGCCCTTTTTGATTTTTCCTTCTTTAACACGGACGGAAGCGATGACGCCTCGATAGGTATCATAATAGGAATCAAAAATCAGGGCTTTAAGGGGTTCTTCATCCTTATTTTCAGGAGGCGGCACCCTTTTTACCACGGCCTTCAGGACCTGATCGATATTGATGCCTTCCTTTGCTGAAATCAGCGGAGCATCATGAGCTTCTATACCTATGGTATCTTCGATTTCATGTTTGACCATTTCGGGATCTGCTGCAGGCAAATCGATTTTATTGATTACCGGAATGATCTCCAGATTATTTTCCAGCGCCAGATATACATTAGCCATTGTCTGAGCTTCGATTCCCTGCACAGCATCCACAACCAGGATCGCTCCTTCACATGCTGCAAGACTTCTTGAAACTTCATAGGTGAAGTCGACATGACCTGGGGTATCGATCAGGTTCAGGAAATATTCCTCTCCGTCATCAGCTTTGTAGATGAGTCTGATGGCCTGAAGTTTTATGGTGATGCCTCTCTCTCTTTCCAGATCCATGTTGTCCAGAAGCTGGTGTGACATCTCCCGCTCGGTCAAAAGACCGGTCTGCTGGATCAGTCTGTCTGCCAGTGTTGATTTTCCATGATCTATATGTGCAATTATGCTGAAATTTCTTGTTCTTTCCTGTTTACTCAGTGCCATTGATCTTCCTCCAAAAACTATTTAAAGTACCGCATCTTTAATAAATCACTCAAAAACTCTTCCTATTATAACAGATATTTTTTTAGCTGAGTATAATTATAACGTATTTATTCCTATAATGATATCAATTCGTTAAAAAGCTGAAAACGTTACAGCATTGTAAGCCTGCTGAAACAGTAGTATCATAGAAGAAAGAAATTAACGAGGTGGTTGTTATTAACAGAATACTTGATTACCATATGCACTCCACCCATTCCTGGGACGGCAAGTCATCCATTGCCGATATGTGTGCCAGTGCCATAGATAAAAACATTTCAGAAATATGCTTTACCGAACATCTGGCGGTCAACGAGACGGATCCTTGCTATGGGTTTCTTGTATCCGATCCTTATTCCGCTGATATTGAGTCCTGCAGAGATCGTTTTGAGAGTCAGCTGACCATTAAAAAAGGTCTGGAAATAGGAGAACCGCATCTTCAGAAAGATAAAATTCTGCCCTATGTTGCAGACCAGAATATCGATTTTATTATTGGCTCAGTTCATAATCTTAATGGGGATGATCTTACCCTGCGAATCAGCGGCCGGGACCAGATCAAAACCTACACACCTTATTTCAGGGAACTTCTTGATTGTGTCACAAAAGGGGATATGGATGTCATCGGCCATTTTGACCTGATGAAACGATATGCTTTCGATCTTCAGGGGATGTACCGACATGGGGATTACGAGGAATTGATCCATGAAATTTTAAAAAAAGCCATTGCCCGAAATATCGGCCTTGAAATCAATACCTCAGGCTTCCGGTCAAGTTCTTTGGAAATATTTCCTTCCCAAACCATCCTGAGAAAATATAAGGAACTGGGGGGCGAGATCCTTACAGTGGGTTCGGATTCCCACTGGGCATCAATGATCGGAAACAATATCCCTCCGGTTTACCTGATGCTGAAGCAGATCGGTTTTGACAATGTGTTTTCTTATACCCAACGCCAGCCGGAAGCTGTGACTATATAACGGATATTATACAAAACAAAAGATGCCCAAAAGGCATCTTTTGTTTTGCTTTTATTGTTCTCCTAAATGATCTTCAAGCTTCTTAACGATAGCATCCGCTTTTTTAATGGCATCGCCTATCATGATCCTTACAATTTTTTTACCGGCGAATCTTTCCTCATGCTTGATTCCCATATCCTTCGTCAGTATTACATAATCAGCTTCAGCCACATCAGCCGCAGTAAGCTCATTTTCAACACCTATGGATCCCTGGGTTTCAACTTTTATGGTATGACCCGCTTTTTTAAATGCTCTCTCCAGCGCCTCGGCAGACATGTAGGTATGCGCTACGCCGGAAGGACATGCGGTTGCTGCTACAACTTTCATATTCCCATTCCTCCTATACTGTACTTTAATTTAATAATGCCTTATTTATCAATCAAAGTCAATATTTACATCAGTACCTGTAACAACGACATCATCTTCTTTTTTGTCTTTTTTCAAGATATTCACGATAATGGCTGTTGTTGCCACCCCTGCGGCTACCGCAAGGAGATACCCCGGAATATTATCGACAACCGGAAGTACGATCAAGCCTCCCCATGGTGCATGGTCTGCGGTTCCCATCAACATTGCAACGACACCGCCTACAGCTCCACCGATCATATTTGCAGGGATGACCTTTAGCGGATCAGCTGCTGCAAAAGGAATAGCTCCCTCAGTGATACCAACAGCACCCATGATAATAGCGGCTTTGCCAGCTTCTCTTTCTTCAACGGTATATTTCTTTGGTCTCAAAAGAGTTGCAATCCCTAACCCTATTGGTGGTGTACAGATCGGAACAGCTACAGCTGCCATGATTTCAGGATTTGTTGCTACAAGACCTGCTCCAAAAGCATAAGCTACTTTGTTTACCGGACCGCCCATGTCGAAAGCGATCATTAATCCAAGGATGATACCCAGTACGACTTTAGATGTACCCTGCATCCCTGCCAGCCAGGTAGTCAGACTTCCCATTAGTGCTGCAATCGGCTGTCCAAGAACCAGTACGATGATCAAACCTGAAATCAGCGTACCTGCCAATGGAATAACAAAGATGGGCATAACCGATCGAAGTACTGGCGGCACTTTGATCTTTTTAAGATAAAATACGACGATACCGGCTACGATACCACCAACCATACCACCAAGGAAACCGCCGCCTGCTCCATTTGCCAGATAGGCTGCGATCATACCCGGTGCGATACCTGGTCTGTCAGCCATTGAGAATGCGATGAAAGCACCCAAAATTGGAACAAATAGTGTCAGACCTGCGATACCAATGTCGGAAATGGCTTTCAGTATCCCTGAATCAGGAACTGCCGCTTTACCGGAAATCGTAACGGCAACTGCCAGCAGGACCCCTCCTGCTACGATGAAAGGTATCATGTACGATACGCCAGTCATCAAGTGTTTTCTTAAATCTTTCAATAAATCCATCATTTTGAAAATCCTCCTTATAAATTCCTAAATTTTATATTATTGATAAATATCAAATAATATTTCACTAAAAACAAATTCATTTTCTTAGGCTACCGTATCAAAAATCTTTTGAAGCGTTTCAAGAACGACTTCCTCGCTGTCGATTTTCATCAGTTCTTCTCTGAATTCATCATCCATAAGTTTTCTTGAAAGCGCAGCCAGTATTTTCAAGTGCAGATTTGATTCGGCTTCATTGGGAACTGCGATCAGGAATATGATCTTTGCAGGATCCCCATCAAGGGATGCCCAGTCCAGTCCTCCCTGTTTTCGTCCAAAAGCGACAGTAGCTTCTTTAACCGCATCCGTTTTCCCATGTGGAATAGCGATCCCAAAACCAATTCCGGTTGTAGACATGGCTTCCCTTTCAAACACATTGTCGCAGTATGCTTTAAAGTCTGAAAGCCTTCCTTCTCCGTCAATAAGGTGTGCCAATTCCTTTATGACATCTTCCTTGGTGTTTCCAGCCAGGTCAAGCTTGATCATTTTTTTATTAATGATATCTCCC
>JAAXUP010000193.1 GCA_013335935.1 Eubacteriaceae bacterium
GACTGGTAAAAGCTGCAAAATGCACCAGATTCCCATTCAGATAAAAAGTGGGCATCTGATAGCTGATCTTCTCCGTTGCTTCAGGCGCTGCTTTTCGGATGGTCTCCCGGATTTCCTGTAGTTTATCCCGGATCTCCTTTGGAAATCCGGCGATATACTCATCGGTATTTTGGGGTTTCTTCTTTTCCTCCATCATATAGAATCATCTCCTTCGTCAATTTGATTATAACATACCCTTAAATGAAAGGGTTATCTACCTTCATTTTAGCAAATAAGAATAAGTTCTGCGAAGCATTATTAATTGATTTATTCTCCAAAAGGTCTGAGTACGAACAAGACGTATCCATCAACTGCTTGAAGATGACGATACGTCTTTTTTAAAAAATCCTCATAAATGGACGGCACCGATCTGCTGCATCCAGCTTAATCGATCCGGAGAGTTCCACCACTCGGCAATCTTGCCATCAACGACCCTTGCCATACCGATTACAGGGACAACGATTTCCTTTCCGCTTGCCGGGACTCCCGCATATTCACCGGTATGTTAAATAACCACCTTCGTTTTTATATTATAACCAAAAATCTGATCCATTTGGGTTCTTATATTTCAAGCCCAGGCTTTCCGCAACGGCCTGGCAGGTAATGGAGCCTTTGAAAGTATTCAATCCACCCATGAGTGAAGGATCTTCCAGGAGAACTTTTTTCAAACCGTTGTTTGCGATTTTTATCAGGTATGGCAGGGTGGCCGCTTCCAGTGCCAGAGTAGAAGTTCTTGGGACCGCTCCTGGGAGATTGGGTACCGAGCAGTGGGATACCCCGTGTTTCACATAATGAAGCTCATCATAGGAGGTGACCCGGTCAATGGTTTCGATGGTTCCACCCTGGTCTATCGCCACGTCGATGATCACGGAACCTTTCTTCATGGTTTTAACCATCGCCTCCGTTACAGTAATAGGTGCTCTTGCGCCGGCAACCAAAACTGCACCGATGAGCAGGTCAGCTTTCTTTACGATTTTTGCAATATTAGCTTCATTGTAAATCAGGGTAGTGATATTTCCATGAAAAAGATCATCCAGAAAAACAAGCCGCCGTTTGTCGATATCTAGAAGGGAAACACTGGCACCCATGCCTGACGCTATTTTTGCCGCATTGATTCCAACTACCCCACCACCAACGATGACAACTTCCCCGGGGGCAACTCCCGGAACTCCCCCCAGTAAAACTCCTCTCCCCCCATTATTCTTTTGAAGAAGAAAAGCGCCGATTTGCACGGACATTCTCCCTGCAACCTCGCTCATAGGCCGGAGTAAAGGAAGTGACCCGTCACTTGCCTGAACCGTTTCATAAGCCAGACCGGTTACACGTTTTTCCAGCAAAATTTCAGCCAGTTTCGCATTTGATGCAAGGTGCAGGTAAGTATACAGGATCTGTCCTTCCCTTAAAAGCTCATATTCACTTTCTAAAGGTTCCTTGACCTTAGTTATGATTTCTGATCGTTCAAACAATTCATTTTTATTCTCAAGGATCTGAGCTCCGGCATCACGGTAGTCTGAATCTTCGAAGCCGCTTCCTGCTCCAGCGGAGATTTCCACCAAAATTTCGTGACCATTTTTTTTTAGGACAAGTACGCCTCCAGGAGAGAGGCCGACTCTGTTTTCATTATTTTTAATTTCTTTGGGTACCCCTATGATCATTTTAAATCCTCCTAAAGCTTCCGACGGTTTCTTCCTTCACTAATTGTATACCCTTAATAAACAGAGCTATCCAAGGATTTTTCCAAAAAAACGCCTCCATTTCCGGTGTTGATCAACCAGTGATGGAGGCGTCATTTCTTTTATTTAAATCCAGGTGATATCTGCTTTTTTTCTTGGAACCGTTCTAAAATATTTCACATCAGGATATCCGATTACCATGCAGGTGACAACTTGTCTTCCAGGTTTGATGTCAAGAAAATCCCTGATTTCTTCATTTCCCAGGGCAGCCCGTACAAAGAAACCGCTGAATACTGTCCCCAGACCCAGGGTGTTGGTCATCAGTTCCATATTTGAGGAAGCTAACGCGCCGTTTACCTCTGAATAAGCAGTGACGATGATCACAACCGGGGCATTAAAAAACAGCCTGTCGTTCTTTTCGGGATCCTTTTTATATTCATCATACATTTTCAACCACATTTTAGCGTATCTTCTGAGCAAGCGATTTTTAGGATCTGAATCGGCGAGCATTTCTTCCCCCATTTTTTTCAGTCGCTCCATGGTCATCGCTTTCAGTTCAGGAAGTTTTTCTTTTACCACAATAAAGGATACATCCTGCATATTTCCACCGGTTTGAGTGAATCTTCCGCTTTCAATAATTTGAAGGAGCTTTTCAACTTCCACTTCTTTATCCTTAAACTGCCTTATGCTCCTTCTGAATTTGATGAAATTCAACAGCTGCTGAGAATCGATGGTAAATTCTTCCTCAGAATAATTTTTTACCTCATCCATATCGTACTCATCGATGGAGATCGCCCCTACAGGACATACGGCGATGCAATGTCCGCATTTAAAACAGGCGGCAATCTTGATCTGTGCTGTTCCATCCACCATTTGGATATCCTCGGCAGTACATTCTTTCACGCATAATCCACAGCCAATGCATTTTTTTGTATCGATAATGATCATTTTGTTTCCCCC
>JAAXUP010000097.1 GCA_013335935.1 Eubacteriaceae bacterium
CTACACGCTGCTGCTGTCCTCCCGACAATTCATTGGGTTTATGACTCTGGCGGTCCATCAATCCTACGCTTTCCAAATATTTCTCGGCAATGCTTCTTCTTTCCTTCTGGCTCATTTTTCGGTACATCAGGGATAATTCCACGTTCTCCAGCGCAGACAGCCTGGGAAGAAGATTGAATTTCTGAAATACAAAACCCAGCTTTTCATTTCTTATGACGGACAGCTGGTTGTCCGAAAATTCGCTGACTTCAGTTCCATCAATGTAATATTGTCCAACATCTGCCGTGTCCAGGCATCCGATGATGTTCATCAGTGTAGATTTCCCTGAACCGCTGGGTCCGATAATCGACAAGAATTCACCGTCGTCCACTTTCAGGGAGACATCATCCAGGGCCTTAAGAACGTTGCTCCCCATTACATATTCCCTTGTCACATTCACGAGTTCCAACATCAGGCTCACCTCCTATTCAAATTTTGCGCTTGTTTCAATTTTTCAATTGCCTGTATTCTGACCTGATGAAGCCTTCCCCGCCGAAGCGCCATCAGGAGGTGTACTCTGACGATCCGTGCTTCCCATTCCTGGAAATCTTGTATTGGTTGAGGCTGCAACCTGCTCATAAATCACCACGTCACCTTGGGCTAATCCGCTGGTGACCTCCGTATAGGCATCATCTGAAATCCCGGTTTTGATATAGGTCTTGCTTTGAGCCAGCACATCTGCCGTTACACTATCCGTTTGACTGGTTTTATAGACAAAGTACCCCTTGTCATCCTTTTGAATGGCATCAACAGGGATTTTGAGAATGTTTTCGCTTTTTTGTATGATGATGTCTATATTCGCAGTCATACCGGCTTTCAATTCACCTTTATCTGCCAGTTCGATGGTAACATCAAAGGTGCTGACACCATTTTGAGCGACTCCTTCTAAAGCGATCCCTTTGATGATCCCGGTATAGGACTGGTCTGAATAGACATCAGATGTGATATCTGCCTCCTGACCTGCTTTGATCTTGTCTAAGTCAAGTTCGTCTACAGATATGACCACGTTCAATTTGTCGTAGTTGGTGATGGTCATAATTGACCCTGCTGCTATATCCCCGGCTGCTAATGCGATGGCTGAAACTGTCCCCCCTTGTTCCGCGGCAATATTCAGACTTTCCACTGTTTTTTTCGCATTTTTCAGATTAAGAGCGGCTTCCTTAACGGTGAGGGTCTGATTAGCTAAACTTGTTTTCAGGGAATCTCCGTTTATTAACGCTATGGCCGCGCCATTTGAAACTCTGTTACCGGCTGTGTAATTGATCTTGGATATTTCTCCTTCGGCTTTTGCTACTACTGAGATCGGGCTGTTTAAGTACTCAATGGCGCAAGGCTGAAGAGAAGTGTAAGTGAGCTCCCCTCCAGAAATGGTTATGATTTCACTCGTCCCGTTTTTAAAAACTCCTGAGGAATTATTGATTTTTAGCACAGCACTATTATCTGATGGATCGATGTCAGTGATGGTTGCCCCAAGGGATTTTCCTGAAGCTGTCGTCCCGCTGACAGCTTGTCCGCTGGTAAACTGATTCAGCAAACTGAGGCTGGCGAAGTACACTTTACCTTCCATTGTGCTGTCATCAGTAATTTCTACCGCTGAAGTACCTTTCTGAATATTTTGGTAAAGACTGATATTTGATTTTGTAATGATCCCTGAAGCTGTGCTCACGATGGTCAAACTGCTCATTTGTTTTTCAATATTTGCCTTTGCAACCACTGCCTGATCATAGGCCAGCTGGGCTTTATCCAAAGCAAGCTTCGCACTGTCACTGTTAAGTACGGCCAGGATATCACCCGGGACGACCGTGTCGCCTTCTGACACCTGGATGCTTTCAATTTCAGCATTAGCCAGACTTTTCACTTCATAGGTGCTTGATGCTGCTAATGACCCGCTGCCTGTTACAGCCGTAGTGATGGTACCCTTTTCAACCGTTGCTGTGCCATAAGTTACATCACTGCTTGAAGTTGTAGTTCTTCCGATAAATTGTATGCCAAAAAATATAACTGGTATTAGGATAATTGCTGCTATGATGATAATCTTGTTTCTTTTGCTGAGCTTACTCAGTTTCACACTCATCACTCCCATTTTGTAGTTTCTGATAGAATCTTATGCTAAAAAGCTTAAAACATTCTTAATTTTTGAGCAAATATAAAAACGTTTTCATCTTTATGAATGCTATAATAACATTAAATATTGTTCTGACTATAAAACGAAATGGAAAGGGGTGGCAGATTTGGGGCTTTCTATAGATGACAGCACTTTCGTCCGTGAAGCACTGGCTGAATTTATCGAAGTACATAAAGAAGAACTGGGGGATAAAACTGAAGAAGCTGTCAATCTTGTCAGGCTTTTATATGAAGGCAACAACACAGACACAAAAAATAAATTTGCACTAATCCGCAAATTCATTGACGAGACCTCCTGCTTCAGTTTTGCAGGGATTTTTTCAAGGGATCCTGAACTTTCTGAGGGACTAAAAAATTTGTATTTTTTTGATCTTGTGGAAAAGGTCCGATTTTCAAAAATGCAGCAGGAAAGTCTTCGGGATACCTCGACCTACAACAGACATATCGAGAAATCCCTGACGGAGATGAAAAATGCACTGGCCGTTTTGTTCGAGCTTGGTTCTGAATACACAGAAGTACAATCTGTCCTGGAAAAATATTTTGAGTTTACCCGTCATGTCAATACGTCCAAAGCCTGGCTGGAATTCGATTCCCTGAAAAAGCATCCCGTCTTTCAAAAATTTACGAATACCCTCTAGAATTGTACAGGCTATCACGCTAAAAAACCCCATTAAAATTTTTAATCAAAGAATTTTAATGGGGTTTTTGAATCTTATTTTCTTATAGCTCTTACAAAATATTTAATATGCTGTTCATAGGTTTCCTCTAAGTTATAACTGCCGCTTCTTCTCGCCCAATCAACCACTACGCCTCTAAATGCTATAATAAACATTTCTGTAATTTTTTCCGCACTGATTTCATCGACAATTTGACCCTTCTCTTGTCCTCTTTTTATTATTTTCAATGGTTCACTTAAAAACACCCGTTCTACTTCTTTTTCCCTATCCTCAGGGGTGCTAGGCAAAGGAATCGAGTTTATTACTACTGAGAGTCCATATCCGTTATTGGTGACCTTTTTAATGGCAACCATTCCAAATTCCTTCAAATTTTCCAGTTCATCTTCGCTTTTTAGTTTGCCTTCGATATTTTCTAATATATATTCATCAATATCACCGAGAATTCCAGAAATGAGATCATTCTTTTCATGAAAATAGTGGTAGAAGGTCCCTACAGAAATTTTTGCGGAATCGCAAATCATCCTCACGGTTAAGGTCTCAAACTCGTATTTTTCCATCAGCTTCAAAACTGCATTGATGATCTGCTTTCTTTTTAAAAGCTGCTTACTATTTTTTACCAGCGTAATCGCCTCCTTACCAATTTATTTTAGCCGATTAAATAATCTAAGTCAAACGTTATTCTAAAAAGTGGTTCTAATAACCCAAAAAATGAAGAAAGTCATTTGCAATCAAACGACTCTCTTCATGTTCTATCACTTTCTTCGTTAATTCAGCATATCCTTAAAAGTCTGCAGAGCCGTTCTTGCCTGTTCATAGTTGTTCATCTGCATATCGACCTCGATCAGAACACTTGGGATTCCTGCAGCATCGAATTTTTTCTTCATTATTGGATAATCGAATTCCTCAGGATCGCAAAACTTCGTCATTACTACAACGACTCCATCCGCACCTGTCCTCTTAGCCATCTCTGCAATGTAGTCCCCTCGTTTTTTATCCACGTCATACAGTACTGAGCAGTTATCCATCCTTGAAAATTTGTCTGCCAAACCTTCAAGGGCATCTTTTGACTCATTCACGTCTGTTCTATACTGTCGTGACTCATGAGCGATATCATCCCCAACGATCTGCATGTCATTTTCGCCAATGATGGTCAATAAATCCCGGCTGTCTGCAATTATTCCAGTGGTTATGATTTTTTTCATGTTGCTTGTTTCTTTTGGCATTTCGAGAAGAAGATCCATCAGCTGATTCACCAGCGTTGTATGTTCTTCCTTTGTCATGTAATAAGCACTCTTGAATATATCATTTCTTTGGGAAGCACTGATCCATGGGTATTCTACCAAAACATCACTTAATCTTCTCATTGCCTGGTTATGAAGGTTGTAGACTTTATTTGATTTCGCTAATTCAGCCTCCGAAAACTTTTTCCCTGTTATTTTCTCCAAATCATCAATAACTCTCAGATACCCCGCCTTGGTAAATGCCCGGCCGTTATCGTTGTTTCGATTTTGAGGATAGGTCATAGGAATAAAAGGAATATTAGGAACCCCGTATTTCCAATTCTCTCCTAAACATTTCAGAGAATCACACAGTGATGGGATCACGATTGCGGATATTCCATCATATTTTCCAGTGATCCCCATTTCTAATGTTGTCTGCAGGATGCTGCAAATGAATGCCGGAAAATATTTTTTAGCTTCCCTTACTTCTATTTCTGCACCCCATGCTCCGAAAGGAACTAAATTCATAGAATGTATCAGTTCTTCAGGTGTGTAAACCGGAACACAGGCAACTACTTTTCTGCCCTGTGATAGATAAGACTTCAGTTGTTCTTCCGGAGAAACGGCAACCTTATGAAATTGTTCCAATAATTCATTCACTTTAGTCACGTTATTTGCCTCCTTTGTTGGATTCCATGATTTCTGTTAATGCCTGAACTCTCGTGGCATATTGCGCCTCAGAAAAGTTCCTGGGATCGGCCTGATCTCCGTCAAAAGAAGCGACTGGTATTTCACAGGCTTCACCTATCTGTCTGCTCATTTCGTACATAAAGCCGCTCCAAAGTTTGCAGGATCTGTTTGTGTGGACCAGAAGCGCCTCAGCTTTTGTGTTTTTTGCTATGGCAACCCTCTTATCTCTTGCATGTTCGAGGTTCATTGCATTTGGCACGTTGCAGTAAGCTTCAATCAGTCCATCCAAGTCATCGTAAATGAAACCGAAAGCATCAGCATAAATAGTTGCTACCATGTTGATTCCTCTGGATTTTAATTCAGTCGCTGTAACACGAAGGTGGGGCCAGCAGGCAATTCCTTCAAACATCAGCCTATGCTTTTCCTCCGCTCTGAAAGTACTTGTCCCTTCCTGAACAGCTTTTTCATACTCCTCTGCAAGCAGTTCAAATGCCTCTGCTGCTTCGATCTTCCCTCTTGCACAAACCGCAACAGCCATATGGTTCAATAAATCAAAACCATTAAGTGGAGATGGTGTATTTTTTGTAAAGTTGGTAGCCTTTAGCCATGCTCTGGAAGTTCTGTTTGAGATTTCCATAACCTCTTTGAACTTTTCATCGCTCCAGGTTTTTCCGGTAATTTTCTCCAACTGTTTGATTGCTTCTAAAAACTGGTTTTTCACGTATTCCACTTCAGCCTTGGAGGGATTATAATCAGGATTAAATGGAATGTCAATCAATACTAAAGGGATATTCAGTTCTACTGAAAGATTTTCGTACCACTTGATCATTGTATTGCAGATATTGTTACAGCAAAGCAGATAGTCCGGCTGAGGCATATTCTGCTCAGGGGCATCTTTTATTTTTGCATAAGCCAAACTGACTCTGGCATAGGCACAAATGTCATTTGAATATCCATCTCCTTCAGAAATCAGACACATTTTCTCACCAGCACCTCTTGCTGCTATTGCTGCTGCCTGATTTTCCGGATAACATACGGTGAGTCCTAATGTTTCAAATATTTCCTGTGGAAAATTACTTGCACACCAGCCAATCATTTCACCTTTTTCCTTTGCCATCCAAAGATTTGAATAATGATCTGATGTGATCTTATTAAGCTTTGATTTCGCTGAATTTGGATCTTCCACATATTTTGGTTTTTTTATTACCTCTTCACTCATCAATATAACCTCCTTATATATTCAATTTGTCATAGGCAAATAACGCCGCACCTAATGCTCCCATGTATTGTGCTTTAGGCGAGTATTGCAGTTTTGCACCGAGACTTTTAGACATCGCATCCCGAACTCCCCCATTTTTTGCAACGCCTCCGCTCATGCATATCTCTTCCTTTATCCCGACTCTTTTTGCAAGAGAAGCGACTCTTCCTGCAACAGATTCACAAATACCTGCCACGATATTGTTGACGTTTTCCCCACTGGATAACTGGGAAATAACTTCTGACTCAGCAAAAACCGTACAAGTACTGGAGATTTTTGCTGGTCTGACAGCCTCTCTTGCGTGTATTTCCAGATCATTGATGTTTATTTGAAGTATCGTTGCCATGACATCCAGAAATCGTCCAGTGCCGGCAGCACATTTGTCATTCATAACAAAATTTATGACCTTCCCTGCATCATTGATACTGATTACCTTTGCATCCTGACCGCCGATATCGATGATTGTATGAACGTCAGGAAAGATATGATGAACACCTTTAGCATGACAGCTTAGCTCGCTCATTTCATCATTCGCTTCTGTGAACATGATCCTGCCATATCCGGTAGCAACCGTAAATGAAATATCTCCAGCTGTCAAATTTGCTTTTTCCAGGATATCTTCATAAGCCTTCTGGGGACCGGTTGTCCCGGTCCCGGCAGATACCAGGGATGATCCAATGATTTCCCGCTGACTATTAAGCAAAATGCATTTAGATGTGGTTGAACCAATATCGATCCCTAAGAAATAACTCTCTTTCATTTTTTTATATCGTCCCAATCAACGAAAACTCTTTTTTCCTTCAAAGTTCCTATTTCTTCCTGGCTATATCCTAACTCATTCAGTATCTCCAGACTGTTCTCTCCAACATAGGGTCCTCTTTTATATTCTGGCAGTCCCATTTCTTCGAACTGAACTGGCTGACGAAGAAGTGTTCTGGTATTGCCATTCTCGTACTCCATGGAATAGAGGAAGTCATTAGCCCATGCCTGCTTATCTTCTAGAATTTCTTCCCAGAGCTGTGCGATCGCAAAAGGAATATCGGCTTTCTTTAAAATCTCGTTCCATTCAGCCACTGTTTTTGTTTTCATCGTCTCGTTTACGAGATCATAGATATATTTTGAATTTTCACCTAAGGTTACAAATTTGCAGTATTTTTCGTCTGTCTTAAGTTCAGG
>JAAXUP010000194.1 GCA_013335935.1 Eubacteriaceae bacterium
GGACAGGCGTTCTTCCTTCCATACGGGTGCAGATCACTGTCTGGGATACTCCAGGCAGGGTAAATTCTTTTCTCATGGCTGCAGCGGAAGCAACAAAGGAACTGACTCCCGGGATCACTTCACAGGGAATATTGTGCTTGTCGAGAATATCGATCTGCTCCCGAATAGCTCCATAAATACTGGGATCTCCGGTGTGGACTCTGGCAACCAGCTTCCCTTCCTGAACGCCTCTTAAGGTAACCTCCATGACCTCTTCCAGTGTCATGGAGGCGCTGTTGAAAATCTCGGCATCCTCTCTGGCACAATCAATGATCGCTCGGTTCACTAAGGACCCGGCATAAATGATGATATCGCTTTTTTCGACTATTTTACGGCCTTTTACGGTAATCAGGTCCGGATCCCCCGGGCCTGCGCCGATGTAATATACTTGTACGGACATTTTTTCAACCTTCTTTCGTTATTTGGGTGGTTAGGTGACTAGGTGGTTAGGTGGTTAGCGAAATGCGGAAGTGCTGAAGTGCTTTTTGGGTGACTAGGTGGTTGGGTGGTTGGGTGGTTAGCCGTTAGGTGATTAGCGAAAAAGTACATAAAACATTTGCAAATCAGCATCGAGCCGGAAGGCATGGAATGCTTTCCCTACAAAATTAAGGCGGCTGTAGTATACTTACGACTTATGACTTACAACTTACAACTTACGACTTACGACTAGCCCGCCTGGCGCTTACTATGTATATCGGATTCAAACCTTCCATCATGGTGCTGCCCCCTATGGACCGACTTCGGGCGACGGTCACATTGATGAGCTGCCAGTCATAGTTCATATTCTTAAGAAGTTCTGTGAAAGTCATCAGATTCTCGAGAACAATGAAGTTGGCGGCGATTATCCCGTCTTCAGACAGATGTTTGTCGGCCCATTCCATGATTTGAGGAAGATTACCCTTGCTTCCCCCGATGATGATCCTGTCAGCGCTTTGGATCATCTCAAGACCTAAGGGAGCTTTTGCTTGAATGACTTCCAGGTTTTCTACAGAAAACTTCTTCTTGTTCGCGTTTATCAGATCGATGCCTTCTTCCGCAACCTCGATGGCATAAACTTTTCCCTCCCGGGCAAGCAGGGCACACTCGACGGAAATGGACCCAGTCCCTGCGCCGATATCAACGATGACACTGTTTGTATCGATTCGGAGTTTGGACAAAGTGATGGTCCTGATTTCTTCCTTGGTAATGGGTACTTTTCCTCTTATGAATTCTTCATCAGGTATTCCAAAATGGTATCTATTCATTCATGATCACCGCCACACACAATTTTTCACTTTTATATCCTACAGCTTCCCTTATACTAAGCGTTGATATTTTCTCCTCCGGATAGGAAAGGTTCTCGCCGATGATCATCCTTTTTCCTTCGATTCCGGCATCCACCAGCTCTTCTGCGATCTTTGAAGGCGTATATTTATTGTCGGTAAGGAAAATGACCTTAGGGTTATTCCTGACGACTGAGATGAAATCAGTTCTCTTTCCGTGAAGGCTGACAAGAACACCATCGTGCCACAGCATGTTCAGTCTGGACATGAAGTAGCTGACAGAAGAAATCCCCGGAGTTGTTTTAAGTTTTATACCTTCCAGCCTTTTTTGTAGATATCCAAGGAGGCTGTAGAAACCGGTATCCCCGGAAACCAGCACGGAGATCTTTTGATTTTCATAGTTGCCCTTAATGAAATCAACGATATTATCCAAACCGGACTCAACTTCCATATTTACTTTTTCAGGCAGGGAAAGATCCTCAAGATGCCTTTTCCCAGCAATCAACACATCGGAAGCATTTATGATATCCATCGCTTCAGGAAGGATATATTTTTTATTGCCGGGGCCCATGCCTACAATGTCCACATGTTTGTACTCCATTTTCATCTGAATCCTTTCATGAGTTCCTCTGCGTGCTCACTCACAGCCAGGGTGCCGTACTCGTTAGAAAAAATCACCACACCCAGCTGAAGCTCATTACCGATTTTATTTCTCATATGATAAATCATCCTCTTAGCCGCGTGATCAAACACCTTATCCTGAAGTCCAGCCTGAGCAATATGCTCGATGGCTTCATCACAGGTTACACAGCCCAGGATTTTCTCTGTGAGGCTCGAATCTCCTCCCATGAGGGATGAGTAGGCGGCCAGTATTTCCATCCGCCCATCCGACTGGTAAGAATGGGTATTCATGATTCCCCCAGCAAGCTTGATGAGCTTTCCGATATGTCCTACAAGCAGAACTTTCTGATAACCTATCTGATTGATATTATCCAGCATTTCTCCAAAATAATTGCTTATTTTGACTCCTTTTGAAACATCTATTCCAAGTTGATCTCTTGCGTATTGTCTGCCGTAGTTGCCGGGGAAAACCAGGATTTCACCATCGTTATTCTCCTTAATTACCTTCATCTCAAGGAATATGGAATCGGAAAGGGCTTTTTCGCTCATGGGCTCCACGATTCCTGTGGTTCCCAGTATGGATATCCCTCCGACTATTCCAAGCTTTGGATTGAAAGTTTTTTCAGCAAGCCTTTCTCCTTCAGGCACAGAAATTTCCACATTAAATCCTTCTGTAATTTCCAATTCATTTCTGATTTTGTCTAATTCCTGATGGATCATCTTTCTT
>JAAXUP010000195.1 GCA_013335935.1 Eubacteriaceae bacterium
TGAGAATATATTCGATCATCCTCCGACCATGAAAGCTTTAGCCAGAGAAATGGGAAGCTCTCATCAAAATATTAAGCAAGTAGCTGCGAATGTCAAGAAAAAAGTGAGCCACTCGCCAGAAAAAAATTGAGCCACCTAACGCCAGGAAAAAAGTGAGCCATATCAGTAAAAACGCTTGAAAAATATTGAGCCACTTATCTTTGTATGGATATGCGCCTGTAAAACGGAAGGAGGGCGTAGCCCGAGTGGAGTTTTACAGGCGCGCGCGGCCGGGTTGCATACCTGTGTTTAATTTACCTTTGCTAATGTCTGTTCAAATCGGTAGGAGTCCTTCACATTCATATCCAATACGTGTGAGCGGAAAGTGACTCTATCGATCAAGGCTGCTACCATGATGTCATTTTCAAACAACTCTGTCCAACGTGAAAATTCCAGATTTGTAGTTACAATAACACTCCCACGTTCGGAACGCTCGGATATCACCTGAAATAACATCTCGGATTGATGTCGGTTAAATGTTAGATAACTAAGTTCGTCAATGATCAGCAAGTCAATCTTAGCCAGGTTCTTTTCAAGCTTGGATAGACGATGGAGATGTATTGCTTCTGCAAGTTCATTGGCCAGGTTAATCGCCGTATAGAATTTCACATTAAATCCAGCGTAGCAAGCCTTCATACCAAGCCCTATGGACAAGTGAGTTTTTCCAGATCCAGGGAGGCCTATCATTACGACGTTCTGCCGTTTTTTAATATAATCACAAGAGGCTAGTTCCCATATATAGGACTCCGATACTTGTTCCAATCTGTTGAAGTTAAATTCGTCCAATGTCTTCATGATTGGAAAACCGGCCTTTCTAATCCTTCGCTTTTGTCCGGCAGCCTGTCGCTGTGAAACCTCAAGTTTCATAGTTTCGCAGAGAAATTTATCATATCCGTCACCCGGGGAGAGCTGTCTAACTACATTCTCATAGCTTACAAATGCTGGAGTTTTTAGTTGCTTGGCATATAGCTTAATTATCTCTTTAATGGGATTTATCTCATTGCTCATACCGCAGCCCCCCTGTTCATCAGGGCGTCATACTTATCAAACTGCGGTTTTGGCACCTTAACATCGATTTCTAGAGGTATCTGTATCTTTTCCTGTAAATTCACCGGTGCCAGAAAGGCCCATATTTGATCGACCGAAATTTCAGGAGTTTTAATGGCGCCTATAGCTTCCAGGATTTTATCCTCTCCATAATCAACACAAAGTCGTAGTAGTTTGACCATTTCTCGTGGTCCGGAGAGCCGCCTGCCGAACTCCATCAGTTGTTGGGATATATTGTTTTTGACCGGCTTGGCGTTAAAAACACTGCGGGGACGTTTTTCAATTAGGTCTATGTAATGTTCCAGCCTGTATAGGGTTTGACCCCTTTCGTAACAGCGGAGATAACGGGCTATCTCGATATTTCTATATATCATCACTACTTCGTTGCCATACCCTTTAATGCTAATTTCTTTATCAGCATACTTAATCGGTACGGAGTAGTGGTTGTAATCAAACCTTACCGTTGAGAAATTACTTACTCTTTGTGTAATACTTTTGCTTGGGTCGAATCTGTACCGTGGCAATGTAGTCAGCCTTACTCTTGTGGTTAGGGCCATCTCACCAACGGTCTGTTCACGCCCAGCTATTTTGTGATCACGGTATTTTAAGCACCGGCGAAGTATTTCAATATTTAGCTCGTCAATCGTTTCTACTCGGGGAATGGGCACTAAAATGTTTCGCCTTACCCAACCAACAAGTCCCTCGACCAGACCTTTTTCATGCCCAGCTGCTATGTTGCAAAACTCGCATTGAAATGCATAGTGTGCGGCTAACGCTTTGTATCTGTCTTGTGCTTTGGCATGAACACCGAAGCCTTCCTTGACCGCTACCTTAGCATTGTCAAATATCACCCGTTTTGAAGTACCTTCAAAATAGTCAAAACCAGTTATTTGAGCTTCCAGGAAACTTTCCTCATTCTGGCGGTAATAAGCCCGGCAGTAACTATCTGCACTGTAGCATTCCCGCATACAAAACAGATTCAACTTTGTCTTTTTACCATGGATGTAGACAGTTGCTTCACCCCAGTCAATCTGAATGGCTTCACCTGGATCATAGGATAATGGCACAAATACTTTTGCCTGTTTTTCTTTTAGTCCGGCTACAATTTCCCGTATGGTTGATTCGCCACCCTTAAATTCTTTCTCTTCTACAAGCCGGTCATAGATTCGCTTAGCTGTATGTTTCTGTTTCTTAATATTTTCTATATCATCATTGTTCAAGCAATCCTTAATAAATTTCATTATGTCATCGGTAACTACATATCGCTGTCGACCACTTATGCCTTGGCGTTCCCATGGGACCTGCGATCCCTCACAGTATTTCTTGACTGTGTTTCTTGATATCCCAAGTATTTTGGATATCGCTCTTTGTGATTTGCCTTCATGCTCATGCAGATGGCGTATCTTTTCGTAAATATCCACTTCTATTGACACCCTTTCTCCTCCTGTACGTCAGCTTTTCTCTTTTCTGAACTATACAGGTTTTTATTAGAAGTGGCTCACTTTTTTCCTGGCGTTTCTCTTATTTTTGGCTCACTTTTATTGTAGCGTTTATAACTTTTTAACGATTCCTTAAACCTTTT
>JAAXUP010000196.1 GCA_013335935.1 Eubacteriaceae bacterium
AGATAACCCTGGAATATGGCGCATCAGTCGTTGCGGTTCCAGTAAAGGAAACAATAAAAATTGTGAACGAGAACCGTGAGGTGGAAAGCACGCCGAAAAGATCAGATCTATGGTCGGTACAGACACCCCAGACCTTCAGCTATGAGCTGCTCTTAAAAGCCCATAAGAAGGCACTGGAGGACAATTTCCTGGGTACTGATGATTCCATGCTGGTGGAAAGACTGCATTTCCCCATAAAAATCGTCAAAGGCCACTATGACAACATCAAGATCACCACCCCTGAAGATCTGATCATCGCAGAATCGATTATTAAGATATTTCCTGAGTGAAGGTGGTTAGGTGGTTGGCGAAATGCAAAAGCGTAGAAGCACTGTTGGTAGGGAACGCATTTCGTGCGTTCCGCATTTAAGCATTTAAACGAACAGAAAATAGATTTTGGAGGAAAACAATGGGAAGATTATTTGGTACAGATGGAGTAAGAGGAGTTGCAAATACAGAACTGACACCCAAACTGGCTTTTGAGCTGGGAAGGGCTGGAGCGTATGTGTTGGCTACGAACTCCCATAAGCCCAAATTTGTAATAGGTAAGGATACGAGAATTTCTGGAGACATGCTTGAAGCTGCGCTGAGCGCAGGCATTTGTTCTGTCGGCGGAGAAGTTTTAAGAGCGGGGGTTATCCCGACTCCTGGCGTTTCTATTCTTACAAGAGAACTCAATGCGGATGCCGGGGTCGTGATCTCAGCTTCCCATAATCCTGCAGAATTCAATGGGATCAAGTTTTTTAATAATGAAGGCTTTAAATTAAATGATGAGATCGAAGACAGGATCGAAGCTCTTATCAATGAAAATTTTGAGTATCCTGTTGTTGGAGGAGACGAAGTAGGCTCAATAACAGATATTCTTGATGCTGCCCAGGTATATGAAGACTTTATCATGTCCACCACGGAGGTTTCCTTAGAGGGAAAGAAAATTATCCTTGACTGCGCAAATGGCGCAGTTTACAAGATCGCTCCTGAAGTGTTCACGAAGTTAGGTGCCGAAATTTTTACCATTGGTGACGATCCTGATGGGATCAATATCAACAAAAAGTGCGGCTCAACGCATCTTGAAAGGCTCCAGAATGCCGTCCTGGAAAGGGATGCGGATTTTGGTTTTGCTTTTGATGGAGATGCGGACAGGATGCTGGCGGTCGATGAAAAAGGAAAAATTGTTGACGGGGATATGATCCTTAACATTTTTGCGTCAAACATGAAGAAAAATGGAACGCTAAAAGATGACACTGTAGTAGTCACCGTTATGAGCAACATGGGACTTGATATCGCGCTTAACAATATTGGCTGTAAATATGTTAAAACTCAGGTAGGCGACAGATATGTACTTGAGGAAATGAAAGCTAAGGGCTATAATCTTGGAGGCGAACAATCGGGACATATCATCCTTCTTGATTACAATACCACCGGAGATGGGCTGCTATCGGCTGTACAGCTGGCAACCATCATCAAAAAAGAAGGAAAAAAACTTTCCCAGCTGGCTGCAACGATGAAAGTGTTCCCCCAGGTGCTGGTAAATGCAAAAGTTGCCAATTCAAAGAAATACGAATTCGAAAAAGATGAAGTGATCCAGGAAGAAATCAAGAAGATGGAGGAACACTTCCACGAAAAAGGAAGGGTCCTGATCAGACCTTCCGGAACGGAGCCTCTGGTCAGAGTTATGATTGAAGGGGAGAACCTTGCAGAAATAAGAAAAATGGCAGAAAATCTGGCAAAGCTGATCCGAACAAGACTGGCATAGGAGTCATAAGTCGTAAGTCCTAAGTCGATAGTAAACGCCTAATTTGTAGGGAACGCATTTCGTGCGTTCCGAAAAAACATATGCCTAAAATTCTGCACCGTAGGGGCGAACATTGTTCGCCCGAATCCCATCAGCGTCGCTATCACGAAAAAAAGCTTATGTCTCGAGAAAATCGATCTTCGATACCTTCAGCTTTTCTTCCGCTCATATTCACCGGCACAATACGGAAAGACCCTAAGGAAATGTGCCGGCTCAGATTCGCTGAAAAAACATCCTGTTTTTTCCGAAAATCCTTGATATTTCTGAGGATTTTCTGAACTCGCCAACGCAAAAATTTTCTTAGATAGCGACTCTGATTTGCCTGTGCACCTGCAGTGCGGTGAAATGTTCAAGTGTCGAAAGCACCTTCGGTGCGATAAAGTGTTCAAAAGACAAAAAACTGAAAGCATTCTTATGTTTCAAAGCGCTGTATTGTTTTTGCTTTTCGCACTACAACATTTAAACACTTTCACGCCTTTTGCTTTTCCCCAACCACCTAACCACCTAGTCACCCAACCACCCAATAAGTCCTAAGTCACAAGTCCTATGTCGTATGTATGCCAGATTTAAGCATTTCTGCATTTCAACACTTCAACACTTAAACGTAAACGAAGTAAACATCTGACAGCCCTTAAGCATTTCAACACTTAAGCATTTCTACGCTTTTTTTTTTGGCCAACCACCCAGTCACCTAACCACCCAAAAAGCAATTACCCCTTGTAAAATAAGCCAACAATCCTTATAATGGTATGGAAAGGATGTGAAAAATACTACAATTGAATAGAAAGCGCCAGAACTCAGTTCTTGAGTTGACGAGGTTGGGGAG
>JAAXUP010000029.1 GCA_013335935.1 Eubacteriaceae bacterium
TAAAAAAGTAAAACTCTGACTCCCTCTTCATGCATTTTCTTCATATCGGCTTTTATCCGGGAATAAGGGTATAGCACAGCTTGTATATTGCTTACACTGCAATGCTTGCAGGATAAGTTGCATTTATCCGTAATAATGATTGACCCCACTAAAGGCGTTTTTCTTTTGAATAAAACAGTAGTTAATCCGAAGTAAGAAAATTTCACTAACGAACTTAATTTCTTTATTTTCGGAATGAATCTTCCTGTTTGCTCCATATAGCTTAAGTACACCTTTCCGAAATGCCTGATGAGCATTTTTTCTTCCTTGAGTGCTCTTAAGTTCGCTCCTATGGTGATCAGAGCTGCGACGAGAAAAAAAATCGTGTTTGAAGTAAAAAGTGCCAGCCCCCATGCCCATATTATCGAACCCGCGTAGATAGGATGCCTTACCCATATGTATGGACCGGATGTTACCAGTTTATGCTCACTTTGGATCTGAAGCTGGGGCGACCAGTATCTGCCCAATATCCCCTGGGAATATAGCCAGATGAAAACACCTATTACAGCTATCAGCACCCCTATCCACCTGAAGTAAATCAGCAAATCGAAATGAAATATTTTCATCCACTGGGGATTTATCCAATAGACCACTAGGAAAGCCACAAAAGGGATAAATAGTAAGATCCTCAACATCAGGTAGGCCAATCCCTCATTTTCAACAGCCTCCTGATCAGGCATAAATTTCCCACCTGTTTTTTTTGCCCTGATTGTCGGTATCAACCGGTTAAAAATAAAAATGATCAACAGAAGGATCCAAAAAATAATCCTGAAAATCATCTCATCATCCATCTGCCATCAGCTCCTCCGAGTCAACCCCAGACTCCCATGTTATCAGTCTTGCCCTTCTATTTTATCCTTCATTTCTTCGATATCATCTCTCATTTTTTTTGCCTCTTCTTCCGATTTATCTTTCTTTTCCATTTCCTCGTGTATTCGTTCTTCTTCCTTCTGCTGTACCTGCTCTTCCAGTTCTTCAGCCTGTTGTTCAATCTTTAATTTAAGATCTTCAATTTTTTCCTTGGCATCATCTACTGCATCCTTCGCTAACGCATATGCCTCTTCAAGATTTTCTTTGGAATTTTCCATTTTAGTCTCCTTCGTACTTTTCTTTCACAATAAAAAGCTTAGACCGCATGAATTTACTGATCTGCTGATCTGAGCTTTTTATTTTTGACCTCTCGCACTTTTATTTTTTAATTTCTTCTTCCACGTCTTCCTTCTTGTTCTTTATGTCTTCCACTTTGTCTTCAATTTTTTCTTTGACATCCCCGGCTTTGTCTTCCACAATGTCCTTCAAGTCTTTTGCCTTGTCTTCTACCTTATCCATGACATCTTCTGCTTTTTCTTTCAGATCTTTCGCCTTATCCTGTGCCAGGTCCTTTAAATCTTCCGCTTTATCTTCAACGATATCTTTCAGATCTTCTGCTTTTTCCTTAGCGGAATGGAATACTTTACCGAGACTGTCCTTAAATTTTCCCATAATCAAATCCTCCATTCTATTTTCAAAGTACTTAATTTATATATACCCATATTTATTAATCTAATTCGCTTCATCCAATGATTTTTGGCTTTCCTCCATAACAATGCCAAGAAACTTCGTAATCAACGGTCCATAGGTAACTGCAAAGGTAATGCCTGCACAAGCTGCTGCTTTTTTCCTGTGGTTTTTGGAGACTCCTAATCCGAATAAAATCCCAGCAGACAAAAGACAAAATTTGAATAATGTAAAATCCACCAAATTCATTTGGTTTTTATACCTTCGTACATAGTTAAATATCTCTTTCATACTAAAATCTCCTTCATTTTTTCATATTCCCTATTGTTTCTCAATTACCACTTTATATACTTATATCCATTTATCTCCTTTGTAATCTCTTTAGAAAAATGTATAATAATATCAATATGATCCGGAGGTAATGACATGTCACATTTTTCATCAAAATCAGCATTTAAAAGTCTGGAAGAACGGTTGAACCGATTTCCTCAGGGGGCGCCAGCTTCAGATACATTGTACAAGATCCTTGCTATTCTTTTTTCTGAAAAAGAAGCGGCATATGTTGCACAACTGCCTGTTAAACCCTTCACGGCCAGGAAGGCTGCTACCATCTGGGGCATGCCGGAAACAGAAGCCAGTAAAATCCTCCTGGGACTCGCTGGAAGATGTATCCTGCTTGATATGGAAGTCAGCGGAGAAACCCGGTATATGCTGCCGCCACCCATGGCAGGTTTTCTGGAATTCTCTCTGATGCGTACTAGAACTGACATCGATCAGAAGCTTCTGGCTGAACTATTCTATCAATATATGAATGTGGAAGAAGATTTTGTGAAGGAGCTGTTCTTTAGTACGGAGACTCGGCTGGGAAGAGTATTTGTCAACGAAAGCGTGTTGGATTCTTCAAACACCGTTCAAATCCTGGATTTTGAGAAAGCCAGCCATGTTATCGAAACTTCAAAACATATCGCCATTGGGATGTGCTATTGCCGCCACAAGATGGCGCATGTGGAACAAAATTGCGATGCTCCCATTGACGACATCTGCATGACCTTCGGGTCTGCAGCCGACTCGTTGATACGCCATGAGTATGCCAGAAGAATTGACATTTCAGAGTGTATGGAACTCCTTCATAAAGCTTATGAGTTTAATCTGGTTCAGTGCGGGGAAAACGTCCAGAATGGGGTATCATTCATCTGCAATTGCTGCGGCTGTTGCTGTGAGGCGCTTGTCGCCGCCAGGAAATTCGGGAACCTTCACCCTGTTGAAACCACAGGGTTTCTACCGGTATTGAATGAAAATTCTTGCATTGGTTGTGGAAAATGTGAAAAAGCGTGCCAGGTTGATCTCATAAAGATGCACCAGGTCCACGGGAAAAATATTCCCTCAATCGAAGAAAATCTTTGTCTGGGCTGTGGTCTATGCGTCCGTGTCTGTCCAAATAAAAGTCTTTACTTAAAAAGTATTGGACGAAAGGTCATTACCCCCTCAACCTCTGTTCATCGAGTCGTGCTCATGGCTATAGAAAAAGGTATGCTCCAGGATTTGATTTTCGATAACAAAGCATTGTTCAGCCATCGAGCCATGGCTGCCATTTTGTCGGCAATCCTTAAAATGCCCATGGCAAAAAAAGCTATGGCTAGTGAACAGATGAAATCTGTTTATTTGGAAAAACTAATCGCTAAAAACACGATTTAATTATTAACAAGAATAGCGACGACCACGCGTTATTCAAGTAGAATAGGAAAGTTTGGCCCCCCGCGAGCTAGTCGAACTTTCCTAGTCTAAAATACAAAAGCCCCGTCCGGCATTCTTCTCAATGGAATAATGCCGAAGCGGGGCTGCATAAAATTTGTATTTAGAACATTTCCTTGCTCATTCTGTCGATTTCTTCATCTGTCGCTTCATATACGCCTGGGAAAGAACTGATGGCCAAACCTTGGCTTGCGCCAGGAATGAAGTAGAGTTTTCCACAATTTCTGCAGGCTCTTTCTACATGCTTGCCAATGTTTTCTTTTGTCCAGCCTGGGAAGTCGATGACTCCGCTGTCGATATCACCCATGAAGGTGATTTGAGGGCCATATTTCTTGATCAGTTCAGGAGTGTTGTTAGTTGTCATAACTCCCTGCCAGATATCAATGCCCATTTCGATCATGAATGGAACCAGATTGGCTCCATAACTGTCACTATGGTGGATGATCAGTTCTACGCCATTTTCTTTATAGAAGCCATAGATTTTCTTATAAGCCGGTAATAAGAACTCCTCAAATGTTGCAGGAGAAACAAATGAATTGATTTGGCTGCCCCAGTCGTCATGGTGGAATAGCGCATCAGGACTGCCATGCTTAATAAATTGCTTTGCAAGCTCGATTTCAAATTCAACAAGGTAATTGATAAGCTCATGCATCGCTTCTGGCTCTTCGTAGAAATTCATCAGTGCGTCTTCCATACCCATAAAGTAATGGAGATGTTCGAAGATTCCAGGAGCTACAAAAACAGTTACATATTGTTCATTACGATCCACCGCTGCAGCTTCTGCCGCAAAAGTAGCCCAGGCTTCATCCGGATATTCAAGATTAGGCGCTTTAACAAAATCTCTCCATTGTGTTACATCTTTTAATACTTTATGAGCATCATCATGAACGGGGAAAGCACCAAGCTGACCTTCAGGCCATCTGATCGTTACGCCCCATTCATTCTTGATTTCTCCACCGATTGGGGGCTTTAGGCGTGTAATAGGTGATTTCATCATCATGGCAAAGGCTTCGTACTGTTTAACAAATCGATCAGGATTTCCACCCTTCATTACTTCCACTAAATTCTGTCTTTTGGTTAACATATCTATAGCTACCTCCTTATATTTAGGGTATGAGTCAAGCTGTTACTAATTCTTTTGCTTTTACAGCTGCACTTCCTGCATCAGGAGCATAGCCATCTGCGCCAATTTCAGCGGCATATTCCGGAGTTACAGGAGCTCCTCCAACGATTACTTTTACAGCTAGTCCGCTGGCTTTGATTGTCTCAACCGCTTCCTTCAGTGCTGGCATTGTTGTGGTAAGAAGTCCTGAACAGGCAACTAAGGTTACATTTTCATTTTCTTTGATGGCATCCACAAATTTTTGTGCCGGTACGTCTACTCCAAGGTCAACCATTTTAAAGCCTGCGCTTTCAACCATCATGGATACAAGGTTTTTACCGATGTCATGAAGGTCTCCTGCTACAGTACCGATGATGCAAGTTCCTAAAGAAGAAGCGCTGTCGCTTGCCATTAAAGGCTTAAGAACTTCAACACCTTTTGCCATAGCTTTTGCGGCGATAAGCATTTCTGGAACGAAGATTTCTCCTGTGGAGAATTTGTCTCCTACAACGCCCATGGAGTCTACCATAGCCTGAAGAATGTCTTCTGCTTTGATGCCTTCATCCAAGGCTTCCTGTACTAAACCTGCGATTAGTTTTGTTTTTCCTGCTTCTACTTTTGCTTTTACTTCTAAAATCTTTGACATTTAAAATTCCTCCTTATATTTAAGTTCTTGATTATTTCTTTGCACCAAATATACCTTCTCTGAAGGCTCCTATATATTCCATGCAATATTCATCTTCACCCATTAACGCTTCTGTCGCATAAATCATGCCCATCAGGTCTTTGTTTAAAGGATCTAAAATCCCGCTGTCCATGCCGGCGTTTATAGCCAGTACGGTAAAGGCCTGATTGACGATCCTTCTAGCCGGAAGGTTAAAGGAAATATTACTGACCGCTCCGGTTACATGGATCGTTGGGTAGGCGGCTTTGATTTTTCCGATCACTTCGGTTACCATCTTGATGCCATCTTCCGAGGTGCAAAGCATTTCAACCAGGGGATCGATGTGAAAACGGGATGGGGCAATGTTGTACTCTTTGGCTTTTGCCATCAGTTCGTCAAATACATCCAGACGGTCTTTGGCTGTTTTAGGGATTCCCTTATCGCTGTTTAAAAGGGCAACAACTTCCCATTTGGTATCCGCGATCACAGGGAATGCGATATCAACCTTACCGCCTTCTAAAGATACGGAGTTGAACAGACCCGGCTTGTTGCAGAATTTCATCGCTTCGATACAAGTGTACACGTTGGGACTGTCCACTGCGATTGGGAGATCTGTTGCCTCCTGCACGATATCGATCAGCCATTTCATGGTTTCCAGTTCGATGTCATCGTCTACGGAAGCACATACATCGATAAAAGTTACCCCTGCTTCTGTTTGTACTTTCGCCAGATTGCGAATAAAGTCTGCGTCTTTTGCTGCAATTGCCTTCGCTACAGAAGGAATCGCTCCGTTAATTTTTTCTCCGATAATGATCAAATTACTCTACCTCCATTAGTTATTTTTTTCTTCCTTGGCTACTTTTCGAAACCGCTGGTAATCGATTTCAAATTAATCTAAAAAACATTAAGAATCTCGTAACCGATTTGCATTTCTTTAATTTTATATATATATAATTTTCATAAATTCATTTTATTATCTTATTGGTTTTTTGTCAATAACTTTTTTGTATAATTCAGTACATATTAAATATTCCTGTATTAAATCATTTGAAGGCAACCAGAACAGCGTCTTTGACGCATATTCAAGTAACCAGGAAAGTTTGGACCCCAGCACGCTAGTTGAACTTTCCTAGTTAAAAATAGCTCAGACGGAATTCCCAATATCAGGAATTCCAGCCTGAGCTTTAAACCACAAAACAATTGATTAACTAAGAGAAATCTCTGTTCTGCTGATCACGTCATTTTGCATCGCCACAGTGAGTTCATTGAAGTACGCCGAGTAGCCGGCAATACGAACCACAAGGTTTTTGTAAGCTTCCGGGTCCTTCTGAGCAGCCCTCATGACTTCGGTGCTGACAACATTGTACTGAACCTCCATGCCCTTCTTCTCAAAGTAGGCTTTGGTCATATCCCGAAGGGACGCTTTGGCTTCCTCGGTGTTCAACGCCGAAGGATGGATCTTTAGATTCAGTGCGATCCCGTCCATAAATTTACCGTGATCCAGACAGCAGGCCGAGTTGAAGATGGCGGTGGGACCGTTGAGGTCTCTTCCCTGTGCAGGGGACATGGCATCCGCCAGTGGCTGGCCGGTTTTCCGGCCATCCGGAGTTGCTATGGTAGCAGCCCCCTGGACAACATGCTGGGCAGCGCCGTAAAGACCAGCCTTGTAGAATTTCGATCTTTTGCTGTAGCACTCGCGACAATTTTCGTAATAGATATCCGTTACCCATTTCATCAGCTCATCTGCGTAAGGATCATCATTGCCGTAATGGGGAACCCGGGTCAGGACCTGCTGCTGCAGCGCCTCATAACCTTCCCAATTGGCCATGACCGCCTCATAAAGCTCCTTAGCGGTACAAAGCTTTTGATCGAATACCATATATTTGATTGCAGCAAGCGAGTCAGAAACCGTCGCCAAACCGGTAGCTGTTCCCCCGTAGGAATTGTATTTTGCTCCTCCCCAGGTACAGTCCATAGCAGACTCCATGCAGCCTTCAATGGAGATGGAAAGCGCGGCAGAGGGTGCATAAAATCCAGACAGGTTTTCAACGTAATTTTGTATGGTCACTGACCACTTGTGCAGATAATCAAACTGGGCTTTATAGGCCGCTTTCACTTCATCAAAGGTTTTCATGTCGTAGAGATAGCCGGTCTGAAGACCGCCCTTCTTTCCATTCATGGGATTGACCCCATTGTTAAGTGCCGTCATAAGAACGTTTCCATGGCTCCCCAGTCCAGCCTTCCCATGCAGTCCATTCCCTGCAGGATAATCGTTTCCGGAGCCGACGATTTCCTGGCAGCCGATGATGCTGTAGTTACGGGCATCCTTGAGCTCCATTTCAAGTTCTTCCATAAGACTGGGAATGATGACCTCGTCATTTTGAAAAAGAGGCAACCCACCCACCAGTCTGGTGGTTTCAATGGCCAGATCCCAAAGTTCGGTTGGTGTGTTTTTGTTGATACGCAAAGATATGGTTGGATCGTGCAGGGATAATCGGCCTACTGTCTCAAGAACCATGTAGGTAACCGGATTGGCAGCGTCCTCACCGGTTTCCCGATCGACCCCGCCAATGGTGGTGTGATGATACGTAACCCCTACACCGGTATAGGCGGCGATCCTTGGATTCGAAGCGCGGTAGAAACAGTTGGATTTCAGGAAGAAAGCATCAACGATTTCCTGGGCTTCATCCATGGTGATTCGTTTGGCTTCAAGGTCAGCCTTCAAAAACGGCCAGGTGTATTGGTCGAAGCGTCCAAAAGCAAGGGCAGGATGCCTGGCTTCCATATAAAGGAGAATCTGATACATGATCGTACCCTGGCAAGCCTCCCAGAAGGTTCGGGCAGGATTTTCAGATATCCATAAAAGACCCTCGCCCATCTTTATTAGTTCAGCTTTACGTGACTCCTCCTGGCATTTTTCCGCTTTCTCCAGGCATGCCTGTCCATAATGTTTGACCATGCTGCTGGCCGCATCGCAGATGATCACGGCGGACTTGTAGAACATGTATTTGTCCACGTCGTCTCCCATCAGATTTCCTTTATGGGCATCGATCCAGTCCTGAGCCTGCTTACGGATGGCTCCATAGCCCAGGTTTATGATTTTTTCGTAGCCGGCCACCAGATGACCGGTATGAATAGGCGCACGCATCATGGCGCCCATTTCTAATATGCCAAGGCCGGCAACCTCGTCAAAACCGTCAGGCGCCCAGGAGTCCATATATTGTGTGATCGTTTTATCTTTCCAGAATTCCCGATAAGACATGAATTTATCGATTTCTTCTTTGGTCATGCTCATGTGTACCCCGGATGGATCCGTACGGTGATAAAGTCCGTCATCCCAAAGATCCCAGAGCTTCATCTCCTCGAGCTCCTGCCAAAGCCAATTTGCATCCCATTCGGGCCACATTCCTGAACCCAGGAATTCCTTGCCGATATTGCCTGCAATGATTTCAAAATCTTCCACGCGGCAGGTCATCTCTGTACAGATATCGTAAGTAACCAGTGGTGTTTTGATGATCGGCGGCACCTTGTCGTATTTTTGATGGGCTTGGGTAAGGGCTGCCACTCTATCCGAGTCCACAGCGATGACCCTGTCCCGGACGAGTTGTTTCATGAGTTTAATGCGATCAGTTACAGGTCTGAATTTGTACATAGATCTTTTCCCCCCTGATATTGATATTACTTTTTAAATGCAGTTAAGTTTCAATATCCTCATTATATGACAACGTTTACTTTGTGTCCATCCTCTGGGGGAAATATTTAGACCACTTTATAGAATTTTATCAGGACATGCTCCGGCAGCCTGGTGGCAGAACATACAAAAACGCTGTTCATCAGCCATTGATATTTTTCACTGTAGGTTTCAAAAGTTGGAACTGTCCGAAAATAATAAAGCTCCGGATCAATAAATTTGCCTGCCTTTACATCCGCTACATATTCCGGCGGAACGGTTCGAATCCCATTGTTTTCAATATAAATCCCAGCCCCATCGTCTAATTGAATGGCATATCTCGCTGAAAGTTCACATCGGCCATCCGGGCGGATGATCTGGCTGTCCACTCCCCCTGGGAGTACCTTGCCATTAAAATCCTTCCCTGTTACCTCCCCGGATAAAATTGGAATCAACTGACGTCTTCCCACGATTTCATCCTGACCGACAACGATGGGTTTATCCACGGTCACTTTAATACTGAATACTTCCTCATAGCCTATTTCTTTGATATCCGCTATTTTCATAGGTTTCACTCCTTACAAAAAAGCCTCAGACAGCATTTTCTCCTTGGAAGAATAGCCTGTCTGAAGCTTCCGATTATTTTTTGTTGTTGTCTAGAACATTTCCTTGCTCATTCTGTCGATTTCTTTGGTTACGCAGTCATATACCCCTGGAAAAGAATCCATAGGCAAGCCTGAAGTCAGACAGGGTATGAAGTGCTTCGTTCCATTGGTTCTGCAGGCTTCTTCCACATATTTGGCGCAATTTTCCGGTGTCCATGCTGGAAAATCAATCAAACCGCTGTGTAGTCCACCCATGAAAGTGATTTTATCGCCATATTCCTTGATCAGCTCGGGGATTTTATTGGTGTTCATAACCCCCTGCCAGATATCGACTCCCATTTCGATCATAAATGGAACCAGGTTAGCGGCATAGGAATCACTGTGGTGAACGACTAATTCAACTCCATTGGCTTTGTAGAAGCCGTATATTTTTTTATAAGACGGCAAAAAGAACTCTTTAAACATTTCAGGAGATATGAAGGAGCTTATCTGGCTGCCCCAGTCGTCATGATGAAAAATTGCATCCGGATGGATCTTGTCAACCACTACTTTTGCAAATTCCAGCTCGCGCTGTGTAAGGGCATCAATCAACTCATGCATTGCTTCAGGCTCTTCATACAATGCCATTAAGGCATTTTCTACGCCCATCAGGTGATGAGTCATTTCAAAGAGACCCGGGGCATAAAATGGCGCTACATATTGCTGGGTACGATCAACCGAATTGGCATGCTCAATGGCAGCAGCCCATGCTTCATCGGAGGTCGAAATTTCAGGAACCTTCACATACTTTTTCCACTCGCAGATATCTTTTAAAACCGTGTGTTCTGCATCATGCACTGGGAACATGCCAAGATGGCCTTCAGGCCATCTCCAGGTGATTCCCCAATGATCTTTCCATGTCTGACCATAATTGAATTGAACGCCCAGGGGCACTTCCAAAACGATCTCTAAAAATTCATATTGATTAACGAAACGATCCGGATTTCCACCCTTCATAACTTCCATCAAATTCTGTCTTTTAGTTAACATGCAGCACTTCCTCCTTGGTATTTGATATATTTTAAGCGGTAACCAATTCTTTTGCTTTTACTGCTGCACTGCCTGCATCAGGAGCATAACCATCTGCGCCAATTTCAGCGGCATATTCCGGAGTTACAGGTGCTCCCCCAACGATTACCTTTACGTTTATTCCGCTGGCTTTGATTGTCTGAACAGCTTCTTTCAGTGCTGGCATAGTTGTGGTCAGAAGACCTGAACAAGCAACTAAGGTTACATTTTCATTTTCTTTGATGGCATCCACAAATTTTTGTGCCGGTACATCTACGCCAAGGTCAACCATTTTAAAGCCTGCGCTTTCAACCATCATGGACACAAGGTTTTTACCGATGTCATGAAGATCGCCTGCTACGGTACCGATTACACAAGTCCCTAAAGAAGATGCGCTGTCGCTTGCCATAAGGGGCTTAAGAACTTCCACACCTTTAGCCATTGCTTTTGCAGCGATAAGCATTTCTGGTACAAAGATTTCGCCTGTTGAGAATTTGTCTCCTACGACACCCATGGAGTCAACCATGGCTTGAAGAATATCTTCCGCTTTATTGCCTTCATCCAAAGCTTCCTGTACTAAACCTGCTACAAGTTTCGTTTTTCCTGCTTCTACCATTGCTTTTACATCTTGGATCTTTGACATTATCAATTCCTCCTTATAATAGTTACATAGTTGCCCGCTTGATGTCCACTGTAGATGGAAAGGTTCCATATTTTGTGATTAATTTCAAGACAATTTAATCGTACTTCATTTTTATTTTTTTGTCAAATACTAATTGAAAAATATCTGCCCCTTACAAGTTTTTCGCAAAAAGAATCCACTTTCGAAATCTCTTCTTAAGTGGATTCCTTGCTTCTTAGCATTCTTTACAGAGAAAATGCTACCAGAATAACTTTCTTGCCGGTCTTCTCTGATATTTCTTTTTCTAAAGCAGCAATTTTATCTGTCACGTTTTTGTCGTCATTAAGGTCTGCATATTTTGATCCGCCATAGGCCACAAGGAGAACATTTTTGCCAGTTTTTTCTGACAATTCTTTCTCTAAAACTGAAATCGTATCGACTGCATTTTTGTCACTTGTCAAATCTGCGATTGGTTCCATACTATTCACTTCCTTTTCAGTATTTTAAACATACTGAATAAATACCCATTCCATAATTCAACAAACAAAGCCACAGACCGTTGAGGCGCTGATTTTATTTAAGCGAAAATTTCCTTGCTCATTCTATCGATTTCTTCCGATACTGCAACATATACCTCTGGAAACAAACTGCTTGGACCACCCATGATCAGACAAGGGATAAAGAATTTTTTGCCATTTTCTTTACAGGCTTTTTCAACATATTTCGCGATTTCTTCCCGTGACCAGTCCGCTTTATCCAGCTGACCATTATCAAGGCCACCCATGAAGGTGAGTTTTCCGCCGTAGGCTTTGATCAGTTCCGGAATATTGTTGGTTGTCATAACCCCCTGCCAGATATCCATTCCCATTTCGATCATATAAGGCACTAATGTTGCTGCGTAGCTGTCGCTGTGATGGACAATTACCTCAACGCCATTTTCCTTATAGAATCCGTAGATTTTCTGATATGCCGGCAGGATGAATTCTTCAAACATGGCAGGTGCGATGAACGTCGATTTCCCGCTGCCCCAGTCATCGTGATGAAATAAAGCATCCGGATGGATATGTTCGATGACTTCCTTAGCAAAGTCCAATTCATATTCTGTGATCAATTCGATGAGTTCATGCACCGCTTCCGGTTCTTCATAAAAATTCATTAAGGCATCTTCCATGCCCATCAGAAAATGCAGCCGTTCAAAGACTCCGGTAGTGAACATGGAGGTAACAAATTTTTCATTACGGTCCACGGCATTAGCATGTGCGATGGCAGCTGCCCAGGCTTCTTCAGGATATTTAACCGATGGTTTTACAAGAACTTCTTTCCATTTGGTGATATCTTTTAAAACGGTATGTGCCTCGTCATGAACAGGAAATGCAGCAAGCTGCCCTTCCGGCCAATTTTTAGTAACTCCCCAGGTATCTTTCGTTTCCTTGCCTGGAACAGCCGGTTTCCCCGAAAGTGGAACTTCAACGATCAGTTCCATAAATTCATACTGATTTACATACCGGTCAGGATTTCCACCTTTGATCGTTTCCATCAAATTCTGCCTCTTCGTTAACATATAATAATACCTCCCTTTTTTTGAACACATGATTTTCTGTATTCAAAATATTATGTGTGTATAATAACTATCATAATAATCTATTTAATCGTTGTCAATCATAATTTGTAATCGTTTTACAAGAATGGCGTTGATTATTCAAAAATCCCCAGACTGCTTCGCAATTCAGCAAAGGACAGTCTGAGGATCTGGTTAGTTAATACTCCAGAAATTTATATTTCTTTCTGCTTTGTTTTTGCAATATCCTGATGGATTTCATCCAGCTTTTTCGGTGTCAGGGAATACATAAGGGTCATGATCCCAAGACCCACTGCGATGATAATGGAGGGATACAGGGAGAATCCGTTTTTAATTCCCTGTATAAGCCCTGGTGTAGCCGCCATATCTGCTACATAGCCTGCGGAAGCCAGTACGGCTCCAATGATGATACTTCGTACAAATACAGCGGTTTTAATTGGAAAACTAATTAGAGACATGATGAAACCTCTGGCATTCTTCCCGGTTTTCCATTCTGCGTAATCCACAGTTGCCGAATACATCGCCACACCCAGTGAATCCGGAAGGCCGTATCCAATATAGGCGATGAACATCACGATTTTAAACATTGAAGCTTCCATGGGAATCGCCCAGACGGCCAGAAGCCCGGCAATCAGCAATAGGATTGCAATCGTATATGCGTTCTTCTCCCCAATTTTTTTCGCCACGGGAGCGGCAATCATTGCGGCAAAGAAGTTGACGATGGTAAGACCCATCATGAACACGGCAAGGCCTGGAAGATCGTTGATGACATATTTGAAGTAATAGAAAGCCATACCAAAAATAATGAAACGTCCAAGATACCTTCCGAGCTCAACAAGAAGCAACCCAATAAGGGGTGGATTGATAACGATCTGCTTGAGCATCTCGCCAACTGACATCTTTTTTTCCGGCTTTCCGGCTTTTGTCTGCGTTCCATGAAAAGCGTAGTCTTTTGTGATATAGAAATAAATCCAGTTGGAAAGGATCATCAAAATTCCCACAGCTATGACCACATAGGTAAAGCCTAAAGCTGGATCATTGACGGCTGTGCCCACGGCCATAACGGCTTTTACACCAAAATATGAAAACATCAGCGCGCCAAGGGCGTTTAGCATCCCTCGGTTGGAAGCCATGGCAATTCGTTCTTCCCTGACTGTTGTCAGTGCATTATTCATGGCGATATGCGCAGCGTAGTACGTATTCCAGATCAAATGACTCACTAGAAATCCGATAGTAATGGTGATCGCATTTGTTGTGGGATCGCCGATCTGCATAAACTGAAAGGTATAAAAAATTGCAGCCATAACGGGTCCAACCAGTAACCATGAGCGGTATTTACCCCACTTCATATTGCTTTTTTCCAGGATGATTCCTGCAGTCGGTACCCAGAGAATATCAAAAATACTGGTGATCATAAGAACGGTCGTCGCTAATGCGACAGGAAGCTTGATGTAATCCGTCAAAAATGCTGCAAATAGCATGACTTCAACGTTTACAAACATTTGAAAACCAAACGACGGTAATCCGTATAAATTGATTACCTTTTTGCTTAATGCCTTTTCCATTTCACACTCTCCTATACTATTTAATTTGAATTTAGTACATTAACCCCATGATGAAGGCAAAAAGCGCATCCTCCACATTGTTCAGCGGATCCATTACAATATCCTTTTCTTCCACTTTATAGCCTGCTACAGGTTCGTCATCCCAATATTTTAGCATTTCACTTTTAAATTCCATGGTCTCCTCCTATTTGTATACGCCGTACTCATGTACAAATTCACTTACGGCAATCAGATTTTCTGGTTTTGCATCCGACAAGTCCAGTATCGATTTATCCATACAGAAAAGATATCCACCGCCAGGAGCCGCTTTATCAACAATTTCTTTGGCTTTATCAATACATTGCTGTTTTGTACTCTGCCGAAGCATGGTGATGGGATAATTCCCCATAATGCAGAGCTTTTTACCGATTTTTTCTTTGACAACGCCTAAATCGTCATCTTCAAAGTAGGCAATGACCCCTGTAGGCAATTCCTGGAGGTAATCATAGTAACGTGTCCAGTCTTTCTCGAAGAAAATTTGCATGGTATAGCCTTCCCCAACAAGATCGCACACAAGTTTTTTAAAAGAAGGCCAATACAATTTTTCAAAATCTTTAGTTCTCATATAGGATGGCATATGAAGGGGCATAAAGATGGAGGGTATAGTTCCTGGATTGGGATTTAAGATTTTCGCCAGTCTGTACATTAATGGGGCCGATGCCTCAACTGCTGCCAATACTCTGCCTGGATCTCTCCTGATATCCATTGATATCCCCGTAAAACCTCGCAGCAGGTCAGCAACGAAATCAAAAGGAGCTTCAATTGCGCCCCTGCGGATATTTATGACACCATGTTTCTTTTCAACAGCGGCACATCCAGCAAGATATTTGCTTTTTACCTGATTATCAGAAATCATTGCTCTCAGGTAATTTAAACTTCCATTGGATCCTTCTTCTGCCAGTACAGGATAAATACGTGGTATAACAGTATCAACAATGCATTTGAATGGATCTGCGATGTATTCGTCGTACTCTTCTGCCAGAAGACCGGAAACGTCCGGGTGCTGGACAAAATCATCCTCTGCTCTGGGTACATAGGCTTTTGACCCATTCGTTTTGTAGATCAATGGGAATCTTGGCATGTTTCCCCCTGCATCACAGTAGATGTCCGTATACATTTTATCAGTCGCTTTAACAATCATTTCCGGATCCCAAAGCGCCTTTTTTAAATCGTAGCCTGCATACTGAATAGCATAGGAAGGTTCTGCTTTGCTGATCACCGGAACGCGCTCAGGCTTTTCGCACATGATTGCCTTCTTGATCATCTCTGTTCGTTGCTCTGCTGTTAACTTCATCATTTTCCTCCTGTTTAGTATAAATATATTTTTTGTAAAAACGTTAGATTTAATGATTTCATTATAGCGGTAACGATTTCAGTCGTCAAGAGATTTTTTTGATTCCGTCTTTGCAGAATCAATTTTATCACTTTAAACTTTTATATAGCAAACTTTACAACTGACTCTGTACTGCAATAATCAGCAAATATTTTTTACGGCCTATTCCTGTCAAATTTTATGTATATTGAATCCTTCGATTTTATATGATAAAATAGGTTAAATATTCATTTTGAAAGCAGGTTGAAGCGTGTCAAAAAAAGGGCAGGATAAAAAAGAATTGATCTATAAAAATGCAAAAGCTTTATTGTATGAAGTAGGTTACACGAACACAACCATCAAGAAAATTGCTGAGATCAGCGAGGTCCCTATCAGTCTTGTTCATTACTACTTCAAAAAAAAAGACGCAATCGTCATGCAGGTCTATTATGATTTCGTCAATAATATTGATTTTTTAGTATACCGAAAAAAACCAGAGATCTTGACGAATTCCATTTTAACCCACGCTGTAACCTCCAGGATCTATTACGATATCATCCTAAATGACTCCAAAAACAAACGCGTCTACTATGAAGTCCTGCAGAATAATTCAAATTATGGTATTTTAAATAAATATGCTTCTAAAACTTATCACCAATATATCAAAGAAAATCACGTGATCATTTCAGATGAATTATTTGAAGCCTATCTCTATATGAATTTTGGCGCAAGACGTGAGTTTTTTATCAAATATTTTGAAGGTGAAATAACGTTGTCTATTCAGGAGATGGTATCCGCCATCAACGGTCTGATACCAAGACTGTTAAAACTGGATCAGCATTATGTGGACAGTTTGATGCTTGATTCAATTTCCATCTTTGACGCAATGGATCATCGTGAAGTCAAATTTTTAGTATAGTGTTTTTGCATATAAAAACAGCCTCAGACTCACTCCTCTATTTAAGGATAAGATCAGTCTGAGGCTGTTGGCTTAGTTAGACGGCAGTGTAACCTCCATCAACCGTTAACATCAGCCCAGTCACGTAAGAGGCTTCATCACTGCCTAAGAAAATTGCTGCGGCATTTAATTCCCCTTCTATGCCATAACGGCCCAAGGGCACCGTCGCCTTCATAAAATTTGTGAAGAACTCGGTTTTTAACGTATCAATGGTTAATTCCGTCGCAAAATATCCCGGGCAAATTGCGTTACAGGTAATGTTGTATTTAGCAAGCTCCGCTGCAACGGCTCTGGTGAAGTTGACCACCCCACCCTTGGATGCATGATAAGCCACCGTATCAATAGCTGTATTTCCCACAAGTCCGTACATGGATGCAATATTGATAATTCGGCCATAATTTTTTTCAACCATGTATTTCCCGAAGGCTCGGGTTACTTTAAATACACTTGTCAAATCAGTGTCTATTGTGAAATCCCATTCTTCATCCGTCATTTTTAACACGCCGGCATTTGCTGCGGCTCCAGCGCAGTTCACCAGAATATCAACTTTCCCATATTCTTTGATTGCTGCTTCAGCTGCCTGATTGACCGAATCCGTAATTGTGACATCACATTGAATAGCCAGACATTTTACACCCAATGTTCTGATTTCTTCCGCTACTTTTTCCAGTTTTTCCAATCTCCTGGCCATAATTACTAAATCGGCTCCCTGCCCGGCAAAGCCTTTTGCCATTTGAACACCCAGGCCAGATGAGGCTCCTGAAATAACCGCTACACGTCCCTTTAAATCGAACATATCAATTCCTCCTTTATTTTACTACTGGAAAACCTGCCTTTTTCCAGGCAGTTATTCCTCCGATTACATTGATGACGTTTTTCTTCCCACTCAGCTTCAACATCAGGCTGCTTGCCAGAAGTGATCTATTCCCTGTGCTGCAGATAAAGGCGACGGGTTTGTCCCCCATCCATTCGGCGTACCTTTTACGAACGTAAGCTGTTGGGCAATGAATCGAGCCTTGGATATGTCCCACGTCCCATTCACTTTTGAGTCTGGTGTCCACCAGAAGCAGCTCCTGTTTATCAAACCGTTCCTTCATTTCCATAACGGAAATGCTCTCCAGTCTTGCGGTAATGAGTCCTGACTCTGCATACGCTGCCATACCTCCGCCCAGATATCCTTCTATGCGATCCAGTCCAACACGCTGAAGTCCTTTTTGAACAGCCTCCCTATCCCCGTTGGAATCCAAAACAAGGTACAGCGGCTTATCAGGAGGCAGCACCCAGCCCGCATACAGCGGAAAGTTACCCTTCAAGCCATTAATACTTAAACCGTAGGCTCCTGGGATATGTGTTCCTCCAAAAGCCAGCTGATCCCTGGTATCAACAATAATATCCCCCGACTTTGCATGTTCCATGATTTCCTTGGGTTGACAGGCTGCAGGCTTCGCCAGACTGGATAGAATCGCAGGCCCTTTTCGGTTTAACTCGCTGCACCGGGAAAAATGATCGGGTGCTTCCGGCATCCCTTCCAGAAAATCTTCGATGAATGCCTCCTCTGGGTGTATATTGAAAGCATGATTGTACCGCTTTTCAGTTCCCATCGTGGAAGAAAGTTTCGATGAGAGTGCTTTGCCGCATAATGATCCCGCGCCATGTGCCGGATAAACTTCGATTTGGTCTCCCAGACTTTCTAATCTTCTCAAGCTTTTGTATAAACTGGACGCAAGCTCCTTTTTGATTTCCGGGAAAAGGTCAGGCCTTCCTGCATCCCCTATCAGCAAAGTATCCCCTGTGAATGCCAATACAGGTTCTTCGCCCCTCTCCAGGTCGGATACGATGAACACCCCGCAATCGGGAGTATGTCCCGGCGTATCCATCATCTTTATTCGCAAAGTATCAAAAGCGATTTCTTCACCATCGGCAACAGCATAATGTGCGTATTCCGCTTTAGCCTTTTCAGAAATGTAAATGACAGCCCCAGTTTTCTCAGCAAGCTCCACATGTCCGGATACAAAATCAGCATGGAGATGAGTTTCAATTATCCCTTTTATGGGCAATCCTATGGACTTGGAGATTTCCAGATACTGGTCTACTTCTCTTACCGGATCGACAACAATGCATGCAGATTTCCCTCCAATTATGTACGAACAAATGGCAAGACCAGGTGTGAATATCTGTTTAAACTCCATATTTCTACCTCCCGATTCAATGATCAATATGCTTTTTCAGTTATTGCTTTGAGTACTATATTTTTACCCAAATCTGAAAAAATCAAGCGATTTCCCTGATCATTAACAAGCTATTTGAGGGGATCTGTATACAAAAACAGCCTCAGACTAATTCTTCCTATTAAGGAAATTCCGGTCCGAGGCTTGGTTTTTTATTGTTGAAGCGCCATATTTACATAAGAAATCATAAACCCTTCCCTGTGCTCTTTCGGCAGCATTTCTAAAGCATCTGCACACTCATGCCACCACTCATCTGTAAATGGGGTTTCATCTTCTAATTTTTGCATTCTTGATATCCAGTTGATCATCACATTTTCCATTATTCATACCTCCATTAAATTTTATAATTTTTCACAAAATCATTAACTGCTAATAAGTTTTCTCTTTTGCAATCGTTTTCAAAAGACATCATCTTATTTTGACTCAGTATAAATCCTTCTCCCAATTCTTCAATTAGCCTTTTGGCCTGATCAACACATTTTTCAGGTGTTCCATAGCCAAGAAGTTCCGTGGTCATCCCTCCTGCCAGGCATATGTCAGGCATTTTCTTTCTCGCTTCAAAAATATCATCCAATTCCAAATGCAGCACCACATGACCCTTGGGAATATCCGCAAAGAACTCTGCAAAACGAAGCATCGTGCTCTCACAAAATATATAGATCGTTTTGTCTTGTTCTACTACTTTGTCTATGTATTTTTTAAGGATCGGCCAGTACACCTTTTCAAACTGTTTTACGTTTAGCATACTATAACCTAATAATGCAGTATATATATCCGTTACATACATGCTTGAATCCGATGCCAATGCTGCATCGATTGCATTTTTAATAAATACTTCATAGTAAACTTCCATAGCCTCGATTAATTCTTGCTGATGTCGTCTTACGTCTAAGGAGAGTTCTTTGATACCCCTGCCAGCACTATTGAAAAATTCATAAGGAGTCAAAATAGCCGCAGTCATATCAAATACTGCTGGACGACTATATTCTTTAGTAAATTTATTTGTCATATTTTGAGCATACTGTCCGAATTCGAAAAAAGCACTTAATGATTTCACCATTTCTCCGGCGCCAATATTAGGATATTTTCTTTGAAATAATGTTTTGCAAAATGCTATTGGATCTTGGACAAAGTCTGTGTACTCTTCCGCTGACATTAAAACATGATCATAAGCGTTGATGGAATTGGTTTCTTCATTAAAAATATGAAAACCACCCCCTATCGCATCTGTTACTGCTAAAGGATTTCTAGTGCCCAAATCCATGTAGGCATCAAAATCATACCTTTCGTGAAAATCACAAGTAAGCTTATCCATTTTGTTGAGATCATACAAGGATTCCTTAAATGAAAACTCTGAATCACAAATTTTCCATGTAAAAAAATTTGAAAGGTTGGGGACTTTTTTGGGTTTCCTAAAATTAATTGCATCTTTAAATAGCTTTACTTTTTCATTATACTCTTCTGAATACATTGCCAAACCCCTTTCTTTTTAAAACATCGTCGTTTTTTACAAACTTTACATGTTAAGTATAGAACGAATTAAATGCACTGTCAACTATTTTCTTTACATGTAAAGCATACTTGTTGAAATATATCGTTTTTCATTGTATAATCTACTTATGAAAAATAAAAACGTATCAAAAAAAGAAGAAATATTAAATACCTCTCAGCATCTTTTTTATGAAAATGGATTTCTTCGTACTTCTTTTGAAGAGATTGCTGAATATTGTAATATTACAAAACCACTGATCACCTATCACTTTGGCTCTAAAGCTTTATTGGGGGGTACTATTTTTGGTAAGTATTCAAAAAAAATGTCTGACTTGTTTTTTGAAAAGGCTTACGAGAATTTTAGTGGAAAAAATAACATCGACATCGTTGCAGCCTTTACTTTAATGCAACTGAAATATTACCAAAAGGATGAAAAAGCATTTAGATTCTATTATGAGTTTTTCAGCAGTTCTTTTGCCGATGTAACGGTGGGGATCGAGGACTTTTATAAAATGTCCAATCGACTGACGGGTAACAAATATTCAATGGAAGAACTTCATATGATTTACATTGGTTCAAATTATGCCGCAAGGGGTTTAATTTATCACTTTATTACAGGGAATATCACATGTTCGGAAGAGCAGTTCGAACTTTATTACTTGGAAAGTGGCTTCTGGAAATTTGGTATTGACGAAATAAGATTAAAAGAAATCCACAAAAACGCTAAAGCTATCTTAGAAAATATTTCTATCAATTTTTTGCCCGATTTCAAGTGGAACTAAATTTTACAATATGAAAAGCCTCAGACCGTTTCTTCCTTATTAGGGAAAGTCCAGTCTGAGGCTTCTGCTTTCTTAATGTGTATAATCGATCATTCTAATGGATTCGCCGATTTTCTTTTCAATAGCCGCTTTCATCTGTTCCGCATGAGGACATGGAAAGCCAATAGGGTTCCCTTTTGTAATACAGGAAGCCAGTACGATGGTATCCGCTCCCCGCCTTACCATTTCAGCAGCCCTGGTGACCGCTTTCTTCCCAGGACAGCCCCCACAGGTAGTAACTCCCACCACTTCGATATCTTCCTCGACACCTTCAAATGCCAGTTTTTTTGTATTCATTACCTTGAAACATGTTGTTGCTGGACACATATCCTCCGTCTGCATGCATCGTATTAAACCTACCTTCATTTACAAAACTCCATTTCCATTCATTATTTTATGTCTTCGATCATCTTATATTGTTTTTCCATTTGCTCTTTTTGAATAGTGTAATACCATAATACCGCTGTCAAGGGTATAGGAATCAAGGTTAAATTTTATGGTCGGATTATTTCCTAAAAATAAAGGTTTTCCAGTTCCCAAAATCGTTGGTACAATACCAATAATATATTCATCAATCATGTCAGATTTTATGAAATTATCAACAAGAATCCCTCCACCAAACAGATAAATGTCTTTTCCATCTTTTTGCTTTTCATCAATAATAGACCTGCAAATATCCC